>CABUUD010000014.1 GCA_902494585.1 uncultured Collinsella sp.
CGGTGGTGTACTGCTCCAGTAAGATGATGTGGCCGGACTGCTCGCCGCCGATGACGGCACCGTCCTCGAGCATACGCTCAAGAACATAGCGGTCGCCCACGGCAGTCTGGACCATCTCAAAGCCCTGCTCCTTCATGGCGATGGAGAAGCCGAGGTTGCACATGACGGTCGAGACGATCTCGGAGTTGGCGAGCTTGCCGCGAGCAGCAAGGTCGGAGCCGCAGATGGCAAGAATGTAGTCGCCATCAATCTCGTTGCCCTCGCTGTCCACAAAGAGCACGCGGTCGGCGTCGCCGTCGTGAGCCAGACCGATATCGGCGTGGGTGCGCAGCACGAGCTCGCGCAGGGGCTCAAGGTGCGTGGAGCCGCACTCGACGTTAATGTCAGTGCCGCAGTAATCGGTGTTGATGGCATGGACCGTGGCGCCCAGGCGCTGCAGCGCGGCAGGCGTGGTCTGGCACGAAGCGCCGTGGCCGCAGTCGACGGCAACAACCAGTCCGTCGAGCTTAAGGCCGTCGAGCGTGCTGATGGCATGATCGACATAGGCCTTGCGGGCATCCTTCATCTTGATGATGTGGCCCACACCGGCGCCGGTCGGCAGCGTGTCGGCAGCCATGGCCTCCTCGGACATGACCCAGGCGCTGATCTCTTCCTCGACAGCATCGGGAAGCTTCATGCCCTTGCGGCTAAAGAACTTGATGCCGTTGAACTCCGGCGGATTGTGCGAAGCGGAGATGACGATGCCGCCATCGAGCTCGTTTTGAACAGTGAGCAGCGCCACGGCGGGCGTGGGGATAACGCCGCAGCAATGCGGACGGCCGCCCTCGGCCATAATGCCGGCGGTCAGAGCACTCTCGAGCATGGTACCCGAAAGACGCGTGTCGCGGCCGATGCAGATGTCCGGACCAAGGAACTTGGTCGCCGCGCGGCCCAGGCGAAATGCGAGGTCGCACGAAAGATCGGCGTTGGCGACGCCACGGACGCCATCGGTACCGAAGATGTTCTGGGGCATAGGATCGCTCCTTCCCAAGTGGGCAAAACGAAGCCGCCCACCCTAGTCGAAAAGAAAAGCGGGACCCACCGAGCAGTCGGTAGGCCCCGCTTGTACATTGTATCTCGTAAGGAGATAAAACCTTAGCGCTTGGAGAACTGGGGAGCGCGGCGGGCCTTCTTGAGGCCGTACTTCTTGCGCTCGACCACGCGAGCATCGCGCGTAAGGAAACCGGCCTTCTTGAGGTCAGCACGGTAATCGCCAGCGTTCAGAAGAGCGCGAGCGATGCCCAGGCGCAGAGCGCCGGACTGACCGGAGATGCCGCCGCCATCGCACAGAGCGATAACGTCGAACTGACCGGCGGTGTCGGTCACCTTGAAGGGAGCAAGGGCGTTCTCAACGAGCTGATGACGGCCGAAATACTGCTCGGCGTCACGCTTGTTGATGGTCACCTTGCCGGTGCCGGGGACGAGACGGACGCGGGCGACGGCGTTCTTACGACGGCCGGTACCCTGGTAGACAACGGTGTTCTCAGCCATCTTTAAGCCTCCAGCTCAATCTTCGTGGGGTTCTGGGCAGCGTGCGGATGCTCGGCACCAGCGTAGACCTTAAGCTTGGTCATCTGGGCACGGCCGAGGGTGGTCTTGGGCAGCATACCGCGAACGGCGCGCTCGATGACCTTCTCCGGGTGCTTCTCCATAGCCTGGCGGAAGCTCTCAGCCTTGAGGCCGCCGTTGTAGCCGCTGTGGCGATAATAGGTCTTCGTGTCGGCCTTGTTACCGGTAAGCTGGACCTTATCGGCGTTGATGACGACAACGAAGTCGCCGCAGTCGCTGTTGGGCGTGAACTGGGGCTTGTTCTTACCGCGCAGGATCATTGCGATCTGGGTGGCAAGACGGCCCAGGACAGCACCATCGGCGTCGACGAGAACCCAGTTGCGCTGGACCTCGCCCTGCTTGGCGTAGTGAGTCGATTTCGAAATCACTTAGACTCCTCCATGTACAGTACGTGTTGTTACAGAGATTCACGGGGCTCTGCAAGTAACCCGTCCATATTACCCCGCTCGCCGCCCGAGTCAACAGGTATTTTGGCTCTGACCAGAGTTTCTGCACATGTCGTCCATGGGTCATGACGTCGCGACACTAGCGCTCGACAAACGCCTCGATATCTCCCAGCAAGCGCTTTGCCTCCTGGCGGCCCTGAATATACAGGTCGAGGAGCTTTGCCGGATCGTGCTCAACGTGGCCGACCTCGACCGGCTTTTGCGGAGCAACGACCAGCGCGCGGCCCTCGCGCTCATACTTCCACAGATGCATGCGCTGGATGTTATAGAGATCGTGGCGCGTCTCGATAGCCTCGAGCAGGTAGGGGTAGTCGGCATAGCGGGCGCGTGCGGCAGGCATAAACTCGTAGGGCTTTTTCTCGTACGAGCGGTCCTGCGTGACAATGACAACCGCGCGATCGAAGCCCGCCTCCTCCAGCACGTGCTCGATGGGGACCGAATCGGCTACGCCGCCGTCGACGTATTTGTGCCCGTCAATCTCGACCGGCGGCGTCACCAGCGGCAGCGACGTCGAGGCACGCACGGCATCGAGGTCGAGCACGGCGCTTTTGACCGGCAGGTACGTGGCGGTTCCAAAGAGCATGTCCGTCGCGACGGCGTACATCTCGATGGGGCTCGCGTCGAACGTCTCGTTATCGAAGGGGTCTAGGCGGTCCTGGACATCGTTGAAGATAAAGTCGTAACCCACAATAGAGCCCGTGGACGCAAACGATGCGGCGCCCATGTAGCGGCTGTCGTTGCAGAAAGCCAGGTTGATACGGTTGGCACGGCCGATCTGGTGCGACTTGTAGTTCACGCCGTTGAGGGCGCCAGCCGATACGCCATATACCGCCGGAATCTCGACGCCGGCCTCCATGAGGACGTCGAGCACGCCGGCGGTAAACTGCCCGCGATAACTTCCGCCCTCCAAAACGAGCGCGACCTTGCCGGCGTTCTTTGCCTTATCTTCTGCAGTCATATTGACCTCCTGCGATTACGTTTTGGCCTTCTTCTACCCAGTTTTGGGATGGCAAGCGCGCAGGTTTTGGAGTTAAGGGGTCGGGGCAGTCGACGGGAAAGCGCGTCCCGGTCTCAGAGCAAATTCCGGGTCGCATTTTCCGCTGAGCCCGTCATCAGGAAGATGAATCCCATTCCGAATGAGGATTCCGGGATGCGGTTTCCGCTTGATGTGCCATCCGGAAACTACGTCCCAGTCTGAATGCGGATTCCGGGACGTGCTTTCCGCCTGGGCCGCCATTGGGAAAGCGCGTCCCACCCTGCGTTGCCGTAGCGTTTGCTTAACGCCCGCGCCCTGCACAGAGTTCGATTCTCCGCGGTACGGTGGATCCGTTGATGGGGCGAGACCGGGGCAAGACGCCCGATCGGCATCGCATCTATATTGGGCTGGGGCATTGCGCGGAGAATCCGCGTATTTGCTTCGCAAATCCGCACCGGCTTCGGCCGCCTGCCGGCGTCCTCGCCCGCGGGCTAAAAACGCTTACGCGTTTTCTTTACGCCCACGCCCTGCACAGAGTTCGATTCTCCGCGGTATCTATAAGTAATAAAAAAGCAGGTAGGTGCGTTTACCTACCTGCCTGTAGCTATTGGTGGAGGCGCGGAGAATCGAACTCCGGTCCACGAAAGCCCCCTGATTGGCATCTCCAAGCTCAGTCACTGGTTTTGTCTCGGACGCTTTGCGCGCAGCGACACGCTCGCGGCGTCCTAACCGGTTCGGTCTTAGCCTGCGCCATACCGATTACGTGCGCAGGAGCATTCCCCTAAAATGACGTCGCGCCGGTGTCGGGGAAATCACCGGGTTGACGCGCCGCTATAAACTAAGCAGCGAGAGCCATAGGCTCAAAAGAAGAGTTGTTGTCAATTCAATTTGACGGTACCCCTGTTTAACGAGGCGAGGAGACCTCGGCTTGCTTCCTCTCTCAGAGCTATCGTGTCGAAACCAGTCGCCCCCGAATGTCGGGAAAGTCTGGATGGCATTGGGCACGAGCACCCAACACCCGTCGACTTTTCAAGGAACATACGGGGCGAGCCCCGCTTGTGGAGTGTTATCTTACCACGTTCTGAAAGCGGACAGCTGTTCTATGCACGAGCTGTGAAGACCCCAATGTGCGCCGCACTTCGCACTTTTGCTACCGATCGCGTCACGTATATTTTCGCCAAGCAAAATTGACCCGTCGAAAGGACCGTTATGGATACCAAGCAGCAACTCGTCAATGCCCTCGCAGGCCTGGGCTCAACCATTACCGAAGCTATGGATGTCATCGAAGGCTTTGTCCCCTGCGGACATCCCGCCCTCACGGTATCGAACGCACTCGTCGCGCTGGACGCCGACGATGATGCTGCTCTCGCCCAGCAGCTCGAGACCGTCGAGGGTTTTATCGACCACGTGAGTGAGAACCGCGGCGTGTCCGCCTACCACGGCATCGAGGTCGAGCTCGCGGGTCCCAAAGTCGATCTGCTCGCAGCAATCCGCGAGGTAGGCGCCCTTATGCAGACCGCAGGCGTCAAGAACACCCAGGTCAACGAGTGGGTCTACCGCAGTCTGGCAGCACTCGACAGCTCCGACGAAAAGGCAGCCGAGCAGCTCGCAGAAAGTGCTGCCATTAAGGCCGAGCTTTTGTAAATAGTAGACGCGGGCCCCTTGGCGCATCGTCGTCCAAGAGGCCCGCAAACAGTTCGCGTCAACCGATAGCCGCGCCGCCGCGTTCGGCCAAAGCAAGAATCGGCATCATTTGACGAGGTGTCTTTGCTGCAAGATCGGCATGTTCGAGCAGTTTGCGATCGTTGGTCACCAAGTAATCGACCTGCGCGCGCTTGCACGCGGCGAGTACCAAGTTATCCTCGTAATCGCGATGGAGCGTTAAGTATTTGTCGGCCAGCCAAAGATCCGACGCATCTGCACCCACGGCCGTAGCGTTTTCGGTCATGTTCCGAACAAACGCCAACGCCGCATCGCCAATTGCACGGGTAGATGCCTCGTCGAGCGTTCCCCCGCTGGCAAGAACGCTACGCTTCAGCTCGTGTTGGACAACGTACAGCACGTCCTTAGCGATATGCACCGGAAAGAACAGCAACGCCCCCGCCTCCGTCGCCCGCCCAATAAACGCACGCGCGGCAAGCGACTCGGCATGGTCGACGCAAAACGAATCAACCCACACATTCGCATCCACCATGATTTTAAGAGGGGCTCCGCTCACAGGATCATCCCCTTTTGGCGATAGCGCTCGTCCATGGCTTCGGAATAGATTGCGTCCCAATCGCGATCGTCGGACACGGGCAACGTAGCGATGCCCAGGTCCGCGTAAAGCTGATCCGCCGCCGCCCATGATGCGGCGAACGGCGTATCGGGCGCGATGGTCTGCTGCCGGTCATCGACGGCCGCAAGCACTTCCTCGCACTGCCCGCCACCCTGCGCGACCTTTGCTACCATCTTTTTGATGAGCTCGGGCAGCGACCCGCCCGAAAGCCGCAGCGCCTCCTCGGCACGGTTCTTGACCTGGCGATCCACGCGAACGTTCACCTGCGCCATGCCACTAGCAGCACCCACGTTGATCCCGCTCCCTTCAATTACTAGCCATGCTAGCAGCACTATATAGAGAAGCTAGCAAATGGTCAAATGCAAAAGGCCTGCGCTCGGACGGCACCGATGCCGTCTGGGCACAGGCCAGATAACGTGTGCGAACACGTCTGCTAACGCAGATACGCTTTCGCGTTGTCCAAGCTGTACGCAATCGTCGAGCCGTTGTGCAACAGCGACGACGTCTGCGGGGTAATCGTGCCGGTAATACCCAGTGCCAAGAGTGCTGAGTTGGTGAGCATCACCTTAGAGTAGGAGCTCGTCAGACGATCAACGAGGCCCTGGCTCATGCGGCGCAGACGCACGATCGCGGCAAGATCCGTATCGGTCAGGATGATATCGGCGACCTCCTTGGCGATGTCGCTTCCGCCACCCATGGCCAGACCCACATCGGCCAGGCCCAGCGCCGGTGAGTCGTTGACGCCGTCGCCCACCATGGCAACATGGCGTCCCTCGCTCTTAATGCGCTCCACATAGGCGTACTTGTCCTCGGGCAGCAGCTCGGCCTTAAACTCGTCGACCCCTGCCTCTCGCGCAATGCGCTCGGCCGTGCGCTCGGAGTCGCCCGTGAGCATGACCACGTGCTTGACGCCCAGCGCATGCAGGTCGGCGATGGCCTCGCGCACGCCGGGCTTGAGCGGATCTTCAATACCGAGCACGCCCACGACCGTGCCATCGACCGCCAGGTACAGCGGCGACAAGCCCTGCATCTGGGACTCGATGCGCTCCTTGATGTCGGATTCGAGCTGTGCGCCCTCGTCCTCAAACACAAAATGTGCCGAACCGATGATGGCGCGACGCCCTTCGATGGACGAAGCGATGCCGTGTGCCACGATGTACTCGACGGCAGCATGGCGCTCGCGGTGCTCGAGCCCGCGCTCGCGTGCCGCATTGACCACGGCGCGCGCCACCGGATGCGGGAAATGCTCCTCCAAGCAAGCGGAAAGGCGCAGGATCTCGTCCTCGCTCCAGCCATCGGTCGTGAGCACGCAAGCTAGACGCGGCTGCGCCTCGGTGAGCGTGCCGGTCTTATCAAACACGATGGTGTCGGCCTTGGCAAACGACTCAAAGTACTTTGCGCCCTTGACCATGACGCCCATCTTGGCAGCATCGCTCATAGCAGTCATGACGGCGACGGAACCCGTGAGCTTGAGTGCGCACGAGTAGTCGACCATCAGCGCCGCTGAGGTCTTGATGAGGCTGCGGGTGGTGAGAGCGACAAGGCCCGCGAGCAGAAAGTTCCACGGGACAATCTTATTGGCAAGGTCCTCCATATGCGACTGGCCCTCGGACTTGAGCGAGTCGGCCGTCTGCACGAGCGAGACGATCGAGCGGAGCTTGGTCTGAGCCGTGTTGGCGCGCACGCGCACCAAGATGCTGCCATCTTCCACGACGGTGCCGGCGAACACGTCGTCGCCCACGCTGCGCTCGACGGCCAGCGGCTCGCCGGTCAGGGTCGCCTGGTTGACCATGGCGCTCCCCTGCTCGACCACGCCGTCGATGCAGATAGACATGCCAGTGCGCACGGCGACCAGATCGCCGGGCTCGAGCTCGGTCGCGGCAACGCTTACCTCGGTGTCGCCGACGACCTTTTGCGCTTTGTCAGGCACATCGAGCAGCGAGTTGATGAGCTCGTTTTCGCTCATGGCGCGGGTGTAGTCCTCGAGCAGCTCGCCCACGTTGAGCAGGAACATCGTCTGGCCCGCGGTGTCGACATCACGTTTGACGAATGAAATGCCGATGGCCGAAGCGTCGAGCACAGGAACGGTCAGGCGCGGCTGCGCCAGCTCATGAAGGGCAGCGCGCAAAAATGCCATGTAACCGGCCACGACAAACACCGCACGCAGAGGCGTCGGCAGGAACCAGCGGCGCGCGTAGTGGGCGCCGACGAGTGTCGCCAGGTCCATAACGAGTTTGTGCTTGCGCGGCTCGAGTTGCATCACGTAGCCCGACTTGGCATCGGCGATAGCTTGAGCATCGAGTGCACCCAAGGCGTCGAGCACGCTCGCGCGGCGCGGCTCGTCGTACTCCAGCGCCATCTGGCCAATGCGGCCATACACGCGCACCTTGTGCACGCCATCGATATCGCCGCCAAGCTTAAGAAGTGCATCGAGATCGCTCTCTGGCACAGGACCCGCCAATTGAAGACGGGTCCTGCCGGGGATCTCGCTAATAATCGAGAATCTCATAGTTTGTGCCTGGGAGCGTTACTCGGCTGCCTCGTCAGCAGCGGCCTCGCTCTGGGTGATGTAGGCAGCCTCGGCAACCATGTCGTCGACATTGGCCTTGGCCTGCTCGACCATGTCCTGGTAGCAGTTCTTGACGCGCATGCCGCACGCGATACCCTGCACGCAGGCATTCTTGACCGGAGCGCTGGTAAGCAGCTTGATGCCGGCCGTGCCAAGCAGAAAACCGCCACCGACAAGCAGGGTGTTAAACGTCGACTTCTTCATGTTGCTTCTCCCTTTTGCCGCACAAGCGCGGCATGGTGCCTTAGCACCCGAGTTCATTAGTTTGCTCGAGCACGCTTATGAATATAGTTTAGTATAACTATTTGGTCAACAATGGCTAACTTTTTGGAAACTATGGGGATGAACTCAATATGACAAAGGGACTGTCTCTTTGTCACATTCCTACAGCTGCCAGGCAGCCGCTTCCTTTTGCAGCGCAACCATGCGGGCGAATTCTCCGCCTGCTGCCTTGAGCTGCGCCGGGGTGCCCTGTTCGGCAACCACTCCATCCTTGAGCACAACGATTTTGTCGGCATTTTCCACCGTACGCATACGGTGGGCAATAACGATAACCGTCTTACCTGCGAGCAAACGGGAGAGTGCCTGCTGTACCACGGTCTCGTTCTCCACATCCAAGCTTGCCGTCGCTTCATCCAGCAACACGATCGGCGCGTCCTTGAGCAGCGCACGGGCGATAGAGATGCGCTGGCGCTCGCCGCCAGAAAGCTTGGAACCATTCTCGCCGATCATGGTGTCGTAGCCCTGCGGCATACGACTCACAAACTCGTCGCAGTTGGCGGCACGCGCGGCCGCAAGCACTTCCTCATCGGTGGCATCACGACGTCCGAGGCGGATGTTTCCCATCACCGTGTCGTCAAAGAGCAGTACGTCTTGGAACACAATGGCGTAGTCGCGCAGGAGTACCTCGGGATCGACGCTCGCAACATCCACGCCACCCACGGTAACCTTGCCCGCGGTGGCATCCCAAAAGCGCGCGGCCAGGCGGCTCACCGTAGACTTACCGGAACCCGAAGGACCGACCAGTGCCGTGACCTCGCCTTCCTTGGCGGTAAAGCTCACATCGGTAAGAACCTTCTCGCCGGCGCGGCCGTCCTCGCCCGCACCATAGCCAAATGCCACGTGATCGAACACCACATCGTGGCCCACGGGCTCAAATTTCTCGCTGCCCCGCGCCACAGGCTCTTCCATGATGGAACGCATGCGCTTGGCAGACGACTCGGCGGCAAACAGCTCGGACATTAACATTAACGCCTGGTCAAAGGGCGCATAGATACGGCTCACCATAAGCAGGAAGGCAAACATCACCAAAAAGTCGACCCGCCCCGAGGCGACCATCGCGGCACCCGTTACCAGCGTGGTGGCAATGCCCAGACGCAGGATGGCAAAGGCGGAGTTGACCAAAAGCCCGTTAGCGAGCTCGCCCTTGGTGGTCTCGCGCTCCTCGGCATCGATCACGGCGTTGAGTCCCTCAAGATAATGGGCCTCCTGGTTGGTGGCGCGGATCTCGCGAACGCAGTCGAGCGTCTCTTGAATCGCCTCGGTAACCTTGACCTTCTCGGCACGCACGCGATCGAACACCGGAGTCATGGGGCCGCGTGTTAGATACAGCACGGCAAAGGCCACGGGAACGCTCCAAAACGCCGCGATCGCCAGCTGCCAGCAAAAGAACAGCGATGCCACGAAGACAATGGCGCTTGCGATGATGGCACCCCAAAGCTCTCCCAGCACGTGGCTGTAGGCGTGCTCCATGGCCTGGACGTCACCCATGATGGTCTCGGTTAAATCGGCCAGATCACGACGCCCAAAAAACGACAGCGGCAGTTTGCGCAAGCGCTCGGCAATCTCCATACGCTGTTTGCCGCACTCCTCGTAAAAGATGCAGTAGGTGTAGTAATACTGCTGCCAGTTAGAGGCAAAGAGCAGCACGAAAAAGACCAGGAGGCCGCCCACGATCGGCAGGGCATCCGGCAGGTCAGCCCCGCTGGCGAGATGCTCGACAAAGCCGGCCATGACCAGGAATAAAAAGCCCATGCCGGCCATGGTAATGAGATTGGTGAGCGTGGTCCAGAAAATGCCGCGTTTTACGCCGGCGATACCTTTATCGGATAGGAAATACTTCTTTTGGAATGAGGCGAACATTTAGGCCTCGCCTCCCTTCGTGACGGCGGCATCCGCGGTCGCTGCAGCGATTTTCCAGCTCGCGGCCTGTTCGTATTCGGCCCACATCTTGGCATACAGACCCTCTTGGGACAGCAGCTCGGCATGGGTACCCGACTCCTGCACGCTGCCCTGGTTGAGCACCACGATTTGGTCTGCGCTCACCACGGTCGAAAGCCGGTGCGCAATCATAATGACCGTGCGACCCGCCGCCAGTTTGCTAAAGGCACGCTGGATGAGCGCCTCGTTCTCGGGATCGGCAAACGCCGTGGCCTCATCGAGCACCACGATAGGCGCGTCTTTAAGGATCGCGCGGGCGAGTGCCACGCGCTGGACCTCGCCGCCCGAAAGATATGCTCCGCCGGCGCCGAGCATGGTGTTGATGCCCTGGGGGAGCTTGGCCACAATGTCGTCGCACTGAGCTGCGGAGAGGGCCGCACGCACTTCGTCGTCAGTGGCCGTAGGCTTGGAGGCGCGCACGTTATCGGCAAGTGTTTGCCGGAACAGCTGGTTGGTCTGGAACACGAAGGCGACCTGGTCCATAAGCTCGTGCGGATCCATATCGCGAACGTCCACGCCGCCTACGAGCACTCGACCCGAGGAAACATCCCAAAAACGCGGGATCAGGCTTGCGCAGGTTGACTTACCGCCACCCGAGGGACCCACCAGGGCGAGGGTGCTACCCGCGGAAACGCTAAAGCTCACATGGCTAACGGCAGGTGCTTTGGCACCCTCGTAGGTAAAGCTCACATCCTCAAATCGCACGTCGCTGCCGGCAGGGTGCTTGGGTTGGGCGGTCACGGAGAGCTGCTTGGAATCCATGACGCTTCGAATACGAGCCAGCGAATCGGCACTCATCTGAGAGGCCTCGCCCACAAACATGAGCTTGGTCATGGTCGTCGGCACCACGGCCGAAAATATCGCGTAAAACGTGAAGTTGGCCATAAAATGCGCGAAGTCCGTCTCGCCCGGCGCCAACAGCAACGCCACGGGCAACAGGAATGCCACAAGACCATTGAGCGCGGTAAGGTTGAGTACCTGCGGACCTCGACAGAACGTGCCCGCATAGTTTTGTGCCATGTCGGCGTATTCGGCGATCGCATCGTGGAAGGCCTTAAAGGAGTAGACCGTCTGCTGAAACACCTTGACCACGGGGATGCCGCGTACGTATTCGGTGCCGGTCTTGTTCATCTTGACCAGCGCTCCCATGTAGGCCTTCATGAACTCGGCGCCTTTGCCGCTCATCATGGTGGCCATGGCGCCAAACGAAACGACGACCGAGATAAGGCATGCCGCGCCCAAGCGCCAATCGAGGGCGAAAAGCAGCACGAGCAAGCCCACGACCATGGCGACGGCGCCTGCGATATCGGGCAGCATGTGTGCGAGCAAAGTCTCGGTGGAGGCGGCGCATCCGTCTACAACACGACGCAGCTCACCAGTGGCGTGCGTGTCAAAGTAGCCAAGCGGCAGCTTAAGCAGGTGCTCGGTCGTAGTCTTGCGGATATTGGACGCGCAGCGAAACGCGGACAGATGCGTGCACATGAGCCCCACGAAATAAACTACGATGCTTGCCAGGGCAAAACCCACGGCCCACCAGCCATACATCGCGATATCGGTGGCTTCGCTCCAGTTAGGTGCCACGGCGATCAGATCGCGCGCGACAAGCCAAATGCACACGTACGGGCCAAAGCTCAGCAGCTGCGAGAGCGCCGAGAGCGCCATGCCCAAATACGTTAGGAATTTGCGGTCACCGGCATACGCGAGCAACTCGCCGATGCCTCCACCTTCCCTTTTTGATCCCTTTGCCATGAGATTCCTTTCTAACGGCTTGAGAGTTAACCGTACTCAACTTATCATTGATATGTTAGTCAAGGCTCACAATCGAGCCAGGCGTGGACGTTTTCGCAAAGGAAGGGGACGCTTTTGAAAATGCATCGGGCCGCGACCGACATAACTGAGCTCTACGCACCACAGTTTGAGCAGTTTGGCCTGGAGCTTACCGGCAAGGGCGCCGTCTTTACCGGCGAGGTGGCAAACGACCGGGCGCACGGCCGCGCATGGATCATGCCTCTCTCCCCTGCCTGCATCGTCATGGAGCATTTCATCACCCCGACGCACGATATGTACCTGGCCGAATACACACCCGAGCCATACGCCTGCGTGAGCGAGGTCAGCGCGCCCACACTTACATGCATGCCCGAGGCTGGCATAACGCCCGCGAACCTTAAACCATTGCATGGACCGTGGCCAAACAATGCCGTTTGCAGCTTTATCCAAGATAGCTGTGGCGAGGAATTAAGCCCGCTGTTTGCGGGGGAGCTCTATCACTCGCGCTCGGTGCTCTTTTTGCCTGGATATTTTGACGAACTGGAGCACCGCTATCCCACCGAGTTCGCGGGAATCTTTGAGGCGTTTGCCGAACCATGGCACGAGGAAGCGACGTCTGCCATCTGCCACACGCTGCGCCGGATTAACGAGGACCGCGCCCGCACCGTAGGCGGACACGTCTATATGCAGGGCATCGTGGAGACCATGGTCGCGGAGCTCGCCTGTTCGTGCGCGGCCCACAAGCAGGCGCGGCAGGCGGCAGACACGCGCGTCAGCGTAACCATTGCCGAAGAAGCAACGGCAATGATTGAGTGCGCGCTCGACAAAGGCAGACGTGTGGGTGTCAACGAGGTGGCCGAGAGGCTCTACACAAGCCGCTCCAAACTATGCGCCACCTTTAAGGCCCAAACTGGCGAGTCCCTGGGCGCCTACATTCGCAGACGCCGTATGGAGCGGGCGCAGGACCTTTTGGCCGATAGCGCGCTCACGATAGCGCAGGTGGCAGAGCGTCTAGGCTACCCTCAGCAAGCCGCCTTCGCCCAAGCCTTCAAACAATACACCGGCATGACACCCACGGCTTGGCGAAGCAAGCATCGCTAAGGCCCAAGCTCCCTGGCCGTAACGGAGCGATTAATTAGCCGCCGCCCGTCAGCTCACCCAGGATCTAAACGTCAAGATGTGCACAATCAAGCGCCTTTTTGATAAGAGGGACAGATCGATCAGCCAAATACAACGGAATGTTGAGTACCCCGTCGTCGAGCTTTAGGTTCTTAAGTGAGTAGCGGACCCTCAATGGAGTCGTCTCCGCATGCTTGTCGGCATAGTACTTAAGGCTCTTGGAATGAACGACCTCTCCCGATTTGACCTCGACGGGAACGATTTCGTTTCCGACTTGAATCAAAAAATCGACTTCGTGCTTCGGCTTCTCGTTTGTCCAGTAACGCGGAGCAGCATCTAACTGTGAAAGTAATGCCTGAAGCACATAGTTCTCGGCGAACGAACCTTTGAACTCCGAAAATAGCGCATCCGAGATGGCAAAAGCGGACGCATCCAGCCTTGCCATGCGGCGCAGCAAGCCGACATCAAGACAGTAGACTTTAAATGCCTTGAGGTCATCGTACGCAGAGAGCGGCACACCACCGGCAGCATTAAGGCGAACCGCCGTGATGAGCCCAGCATCGGCAAGCCATTCCAGAGCATCCTCGTATTCTCGAGCACGAGCCCCCTCGCGCACCGCACCCCAAACGAACTTTTTGTTCTCGCGCGCCAACTGAGCTGGAATCGAGTTCCATATTTGCGAAAGCTTGGCGAACTGCGCACGGCCACCATGCTTGGCAAAATCGCGCTCGTAGGAATCCAAGAGATCAGACAACACCTTATCGACCTGAACGATATCGCCCGTCTCCACCCACCGGCCAAGAGCCTCTGGCATGCCGCCGCATGCAAAATAACGACGAAGATGCTCGACGAGACGGACATGGAAGAAATCGGGCACTGTTTCGATCTGATCCAGGCCGCCAAGGTATTCGTCGTAGTTTGCAGCGCCCTCGGCTTTCAGAAACTCGGAAAAGCTCATGGGGCGCATCTCCATGAACTCGACCTTTCCCACCGGAAAAGCGCTGGTCTCACGGGACAAGCGAACGCCCAACAAAGACCCTGCGCATGCGACGTGATACTCGGGGGCCTCGTCACAGAAGTATTTAAGGGCGCCGACTGCAGAAGGACAATCCTGGATCTCATCAATAATAAGCAGCGTTTCGCCGGGATCGATAGGCTGTCCAAGTGCCAGGGAAAGATTTGAGATGATCCGTCGAGGATCGCGCGTACCTTCGAAAAACTGAGCGTACTCGCTCTGTACCCCAGGTGACGGCTCCTCGAGCGTCAGATACACAAAATTGAGGTACGAGGCTCGGCCGAACTCCTTAAGCGCCCACGTCTTTCCAACCTGGCGCGCCCCCTTAAGGATAAGCGGCTTACGATATTCTGACGCTTTCCAAGCGTTAAGCTTGGCAATGATATCTCGCTGCATGGACGAACCTCCCGCAAAGAAACTTCCGTAAACGTGATATTTCCCACATTTTACCCTAGGTAAAACGTGACATTTATCACATTTACGGAAGTTTTAAGCTCATTTCGCCACACTTTCATCACACTCAAAAGGTGGAGGCGCATTTTGCGCCTCCGTCACCATCTTTCCTATCAGCCCACCTGACCCGAACGGCCGAGTCGTCACGGAACCCGGGAGCCCCGGCAGGGCGGGTGCTTCCTCAAAATGAGTTCCGCACGCAAAGAAGGCCACTTAATGTGGCCTTCGTCTTGCGCAGGACTGTTCGAAATTTTGAGGAAGCACCCGCCCTGCCGGGGCTCCCGGGTTCCCGTTTACGAGAGCGACGTTCTCAGCAACTCGTTGAAGAGCTTCGGGTTGCCCTTGCCGCGACTCGCCTTCATGCACTGGCCCACCAAAAAGCCGATGACCTTCTGGTTGCCGTCACGATACTGCTGCGCCTGATCAGCACAGTTTGCCAGCACCTCGTCCACGATCGGCTGCAGCGCGCCGGCATCGCTCACCTGACGCATACCGCGCTCGTCGACGATCTTGTTGGGATCGTCGCCGGTCTGGGCCATGGCCTCAAAGACCTCGTGCGCCTGGTTGGAGCTGATGGCATCGGTCGCCAGCAGCTTGGCAAGGGCTGCCACCTGAGCCGGCGCAATACCTGACTCGGCGAGCGACACACCCGCGCCCTTAAGGTAGGCGACCATCTCGTTGACCAGCAGGTTTGCGACCGTCTGGGCCTCCTTGCCAGCCATACCGGCAGCGGCGGCCTCAAAGAACTCGGCGAACTCAGGGTCGCCGGCAATCTGCTCGGCATCGGCCGCCTTAATGCCAAAGTCGGCCTCAAAACGGGCGCGCTTGGCATCGGGCAGCTCGGGAATCTCGCCACGGCAGCGGTCGATGAACTCGTCGTCCAGATCAAACGGCGCCAGGTCGGGGTCGGGGAACAGACGATAGTCGTCGGCCGTCTCCTTGACACGCATGACCACGGTGCGCTTGCGGCTGGGCTCCCAGTGACGGGTCTCCTGGTAGATAATGCCGCCCTCCTCGAGCACCTCGGCCTGACGGCAGATCTCGTAGGCAAGGCCGTCGTGCAGGCTCTTAAACGAGTTGAGGTTCTTGAGCTCGGTCTTAGTGCCCAGCTTGGTCTCGCCGCGGCGGCGCAGCGACACGTTGCCGTCGCAGCGCATAGAACCCTTCTCCATGGAGCAGTCCGAAATGCCCAGCGTCACAAAAATGCGACGGAGCTTCTCCATAAACAGGCGGGCCTCCTCGGGCGTGCGCAGATCGGGCTCGGTGACGAGCTCAATCAAAGGCGTGCCGCAGCGGTTGTAGTCGACGAGCGACTCGGCAGCGGCGGTAATGCGGCCCTCGGCACCGCCCACGTGGACCATCTTGGCGGCGTCCTCCTCCATGTGGATGCGCAGGATGCGAATGGGCACCGTGTAAGAACCGTCCTCGCGGCGCTCGGGCATCTGCAGGTTGGACGCATCATAGCTGGCCAGATGACCGGAGCGCTGATTGCCCTCGCGCATGGTCGACGTCATGGACGTGGACAGGCCCTCGGCGTTGGCCGAGGCGCTCGCCAGGCTCTGGGCCTCGGCCTCGCCAAACGCGCAGTCGGGGCGCTCGGCGGCACCGCGACCGGTCACGTCCAGGTCCAGGTGACCGTACATGGCAAAGGCGACCGGACCCTGCGTGGTCTGGAAGTTCTTGGCCATATCGGGATAGAAGTAATGCTTGCGGTAGAACATCGAGTGGCGCTGGATCTCGCAGTTGGTGGCGAGACCGGCCTTGACGATGCTCTCGATGGCGCGCTTGTTGGGCACCGGCAGGGCGCCAGGCAGGCCTAGGCACACCGGGCACACGTTGGCGTTGGGTTCGTCATCGTGGCTGAGCTTGCAGTTGCAGAACATCTTGGTATCGAGTGCGGTGAGCTCGGTATGGATCTCCAGGCCGATCACGGCCTCCCAATCCTGCAGGACCTCGGAAAGCTCCTTCATTACAGCTCGCCTCCCTTCCCGGCAAAATCGGGCGCGACGGAAAGCGCGGGCGCACCCGTGGCGGCATCGGCAAAGCCGCGCTCCAGGGCGCGGGCAAACGTGAGCAGCTGACGGTCCTTAAAGGCCGGACCAACCAGCTGGGCAGAAACGGGCAGCCGAGTATCCTCGCTCAGGCCCAGCGGCACCGAGATGCCACCGTTGCCGCAGATGTTGAGCGAGATGGTGTACAGGTCGGAGAGGTACATCTGCGTGGGGTCGCTGATCTCGCCAAACTTAAAGGCCGTGCGCGGCGAGGCGGGCATGAGGATGGTGTCCACCTTGGCATACGCGGCGTCGTAGTCCCGCGTGATGAGCGTGCGGGCCTTTTGCGCTGCGTAGTAATACTTGTCGTACACGCCCGAGCTCAGCAGGTAGGCGCCGAGCATCTGACGGCGCTTGGCCTCGGCGCCAAAGCCGTGGGCGCGCGAGAGCGAGCTCTGATCGGACAGGTTGGCGCAGCCCTCCTCCTGATAGCCGTAGCGAATGCCGTCAAAACGGGCCAGGTTGGAGAACGCCTCGGCCGGGCCGATGACGTAGTAGGCGGCGATGGCGGCGTCCAGGTGCGGCAGGTCGACCTCGACCAGCTCGGCACCCTGGTTCTGCAGCTCCTGGGCGGCGTGCTGAACAGCGGCCTTGACCTCGGGCGTTAAGCCCTCAGCCTCCATAAACGCAGGGATAATGCCTACGCGCTTGCCCTCGATGCTGTCGTTGAGATGCTCGGTAAAGTCGACGGCGCAATCCTGGCTGGTGCAGTCGTACGGATCGTGCCCCGCGCCGGTAAGCGCGTTCATGGCCAGCGCGACATCCTCGACCGTGCGGCCAAAGGGGCCCACCTGGTCGAGCGACGAGCCAAAGGCAACCACGCCGTAACGGCTCACGGCGCCATACGTGGGCTTAAAGCCCACTACGCCGCACAGCGACGCCGGCTGGCGAATGGAGCCGCCGGTATCCGAGCCCAGCGAGAGCGCGACCTCGCCCGCGGCGACGGCGGCAGCGGAGCCGCCCGAAGAGCCGCCGGGCACGCGCTCGGTATCCCAGGGGTTGTTGGTGCGGTGGAACGCCGAGCTCTCGGTGGAGCTGCCAAAGGCAAACTCGTCCATGTTGGCCTTGCCCATGGGCAGGCAGCCGGCGTCGAGCATGCGCTGGACGCAGGTGGCGGTGTAGACGCTCTGGTAGTCCTCGAGCATGCGGGAAGCGCAGGTGGTGCGCGTGCCCACGAGGTTCATGTTGTCCTTGATAGCCAGCGGCACGCCCGCGAGCGGGGGCAGCGGCTTGCCTGCAGCGCGGTCGGCATCCACGCGCGCGGCGGCCTCGAGCGCGAGCTCGGGCGCCACTTGCAGGAATGCCTGGACCCCGCCCTCGCGCGCCTCGATGGCGGCGAGAGAGGCCTGGGCCACCTCGGTAGCGGTAAAGTCGCCAGCGGCAACGCCCGCGGCGATCTGGGCAGCGGTAAGGGAATCGAAGCTCTGCGCCATTACTCGCTCTCCCCCTCTCCCAAAATGGACGGCACGCGGAAGTAGCGGTCGCGCGCGCTGCCGGCGTTCTCGAGCGCAACGTCGAGCGGCAGATCGCGCTCGGGCTCGCGCAGGTCATCGCCCATCACGTTGGACAGGCTTCCGATGGGATGGAACGTGGGCTCCACGTCGGGCAAGTCATATTGCAAGACGGGCTCGAGCATCTGGACGGCGTCGTTCAGGTAGGACGTCATCTGGGTGAGCTCGTCATCGGTCAGTGCGATCTTTGCGTACTCGGCGATGCCGCGCACGTCTTTCTCGCTGAGTGCCATAGGCGCTCCCTTCCGCATAACAGATAAACCGCTCTAGTATACAAGGCAACGCCGCTTGGAGCAGGCGCTTTACCCAAATGCAGCGAAAACGTAACGATGGCGGCAGGCTGGCAGGCAGTGGGCTGGCGGTTCTGCAGCGAAACCGCACCGTCCATAGCGAAAACCATCCTGTCCATAGCGAAAACCGTCCCGCCCGCAACGAAAAGCATCACAACATTCGACGCTTATCGTCAAAATCGCGATTTTCATCGAATGTTGTGATGGTTTGGAAGCCCCGACCACCACAAAGGTGCCTGTCCCCATTGTGGTGGTTCTTGAGAATGTCTTATGCCGAGGCCTTGGCCTTGCGGCGCTTGCGGACCGCGTGGACCACGATGTCCAGCAGCAACAGCACAATGGCTACGACCACGATGAGCACGGCAAACTCGCGCTTGCCCCAGTGGCGGCCGGCCAGCGACTTTTGCTTGTCGACGTCCTTCTTGTTGTACTTGGTGCGCACGCAATGCACCAGCAGACGATGGTCGTTCACGCCGTAGGGCGTGCAGGTGACGAGCGTCACCTTGTCGGCGCCCGGCTCGATAGTCAGTGACTCCATCTCCTCGGGCAGCACCACCTCGGAGTCCACCATCTTGTAGGCGAGCGTCTTGTTCATGGTGTGCAGCAGCACCAGGTCGCCGGGCTCCAGCGAGTGGATGTCGTCGAACATGCTCAGGTTGCGCATGCCCGAGTGCGCGGTGAGCACGCAATGCGTCGAGGTGCCGCCCACCGGCAGGCTCGTGCCCTCCAGGTGGCCGACGCCCGCCATAAGGACTTCCTCGCTCGTACCGTGGTAGATGGGCATGCTCACGTCGATGGAGGGGATCTCGACCCAGCTCATCATGGGGTCGCGGTCAAAGATGAGTTGCTGGGCGTAGGGCTCAATCTGGTCGGCAGGGAGCTCGGTGGCCTCGCCCGCCAGCTGCTCGTTAAAGGAACGCGCCTGGAGCAGGATGCGCTCGCGCTCCTCGGCAGACAGCGCGTCCACGGTGCTGGACACGGTGCTGATCTGGTTAAACACGCCCGAGGCCTCGAGCCGGTCCAAGATCCACGGCCAGGTCATAAGGCCCACGCCAATAAGGATGATGACGATGGTGATGAGCCGGTCGGCCCAGCGCGGCAGTCGCTCGCGACGGCGCTTGGGCTTTGGTTGAGGTTTGGGCTGAGGGCTTGAGCCGCCGTTGTCCGCGGCGTTATTGCTCTTCATATGTTTGGCGCCCTGCACCATCACCGGTCACTCCTTTACAGCTCAGGTTGTCTAAACAAATAATAGCCGATTAGCGAGCTTCCACGCCGGACAACGCCGCTAGACTGCACCGTCCAGTCGAGGATAAGCCAGCATTTGAGTTTTCAAAATGTCCCGGATCGGCGGGGCGATTCGGGATACAATGTCTATAGGAAACGACGCACCCCGCGTAAATGTTTGGGAGCGCGGGCGACCTAGTTTTCAGCTTTTGTTAAATGCCCGGGATCCGACCCCCGGGCATTCTTATTTGCGCTTTCGACGCAAATGCCGTCCACCGTCCGCACCGCGCGTGCGCCTACGGACCTTAAACCGAACCTCATACGAGTCAAGAAACGCGATGACGAACGAGCCCACCGCCGCGAGGGCGGCGAGCGCGTTAAGGAATTTCAGCATTTGGGGACCTCCGATCGAGTCGTCGGCCGCCCGCGCACGGGATGCGTCGCAAGGATATTTTACTGCGAGCACTCGCACTTACAGCTGGTAAACGCAATATTTGCAAACATCTGTTCGATATTCATATGCTTGATCCATCGGACGATGGAGGCTGGATGCGTTATCCCAAAAAGAACGGGGCAGACTCCAGTGCGGAGTCTGCCCCGAAAAGAGAATGGCAAAGCAAGAACGTCGATGGACGAGAAAAGTGTCCGCAAGTCTCATGGCCATCACATCCCACCTGCCAAAGGGATGGGTGAGTGAGCGTTACTCCTGCTCGGACTCCTCAGCCTGCTTACGGCTGCGAATGAGGTGCGCCACGCCGATGCACAGCACCGCGCCACCAGCGATCCAAGTGAAGGTCACGCCGTTAAGACCGGTCAGCGGGAGGCCAACCTGCTTGGTATCGCCAACGGTGATGTTGAAGTAGCCATCGGTGACCTCGTCCGAGCCGGCCTGCGCCGTTAGCCTGTTATCACCGGCTTTCTTATCGGTAAGGCCAGCGATGACCTTGTCACTCTGGTTCTTGACATCAAGCTTGCCAGAGAGCGCAGTAAGACCAGCGTTCGGATCAATGGCGTTCATGGTCGGCTTGATCTCGAAGGTGAAGGGTTCGACCTTGGTGTAACCACCGGGAGCAGAAGTTTCCGTGACCGTATAGACGCCAGCATCGAGACCAGTAAGCGTAAGGACACCATTGGGGTCCATCGAAAGCTCAACCTTGCTGTTGCTCAAAGTGCCGTCACTCTTGACATATTTAACGTTTGCGCTGTTCTCGTCACCGTTAGTTGTGTCACCAGCGGCGATGGTGAACGTAGCACCTTCCAGCGCCTTCTCAGTGCCAAGGTCAACCTTGTTGATCTTGAGGCCGTAGGTGTAGTCCTTGACCATATCGGATTCCGAGGTGCCAGTACCTGCGACCATGGGGTTGTTAGAATACTCGAGCGTAACAGTATTGGGGTTGCCCTCCAGCTTGTTGTTAGCCCCTGCAATAACCGCCTTTGCGTTGAGCTTTGCCTTGTAGAAGACAACAATATTGGTGTTGGCATTGATCGTAAGCGTTCCGCCATTTTTCGCGGTGGCTGACTTCAGCCCATTGGTTCCATTAAAGTTAACTGTCAAAACACGCTGATTTGACTCAGAAGGGGCATCCACATCGTAGCTAGTCGGATTAATCTCGGTGTATTCACCATTATTCAGCGCATAAACGCTGATCGAGTCAGTGATGTAGTCGAGACCGTCCGTCAGCTGATCCTTGAACTTGTAGGAATAGGAGTCGTAGCTATCGTAGTTGTCCGCAATCGTACCGGTGAGCCGGTAGTTGATCTCCTGGCCGATCTGGGAGTCGGCAGCGTCCACCCAGTCAGTCTCGCCGGTAATGTCACCGCCCTTCACCTTAGAATCATCGAGGATCTTTTTCTCAACCGTGGGGATGCTGGTCTTCTCATGGACAGTCACGGCACTACCACCCACGACTGCAAAGATCGGGGACGTGCCAGTGTTCGGCTTGGTCGAATCGAGATCGCTGGTCACAAACAGGTAGTAACCGTTGCCATTCGCCAGATTAGGAGTCCAAGAATTACCAGTAGGGATGTTAGTCGCGGCAGGTTTCTCACTCTTAACGGCATTCGCAACTGCGTAGAGAACATTGTTGGTAGCGATTCGCGTTCCATCAGTCGATGTTGATCCTGCAGTAGTGGAACCCGCATGTGCCATGAGGAAGTCGGCTACTTCCTGGGCAGTAGGTTTGTCAGACAGCTGATCCTTAACCTCCAAGCCGTCATAACCCTTCCAGTCTTTCCTAATGGCATCAATCACCTTCGTGCTAACCGTATCGCTCGCCCACGTGATGTTCTGAGCGGTCTTGCCACCGTTTTCAGTGTCGGTCACCGTAGCCTTAAAGATCTGGTACGCCTTGAACGTGGTGCCATCGTTTTTCTCGGCCTGACTAATGGTGATGCTGCCGTCACCCTCGGCCGCAAACGCCATGGTCACCGGGGCCATGACTCCGCCGAAGCTCAGCGCTGCTGTGAGGCCTGCTGTCACTGCCAGGCGTGCGATGTTCTTGCTCATGCTCATCTTCTTTTCCTCTGCTTTCTGCTCGAATTCCATTTGATCTAAATCCATCTGTCTGTGTCTTAGCATCTACTTCGCTACGTCTCGCCCCGCTCTCTGTGGGGCTGCCAGCTACTCTTTATGGCTGCCACCTCCCCGCTTGACCAGGAGCGCGACCACGATGAGCGCGGCTCCGGCGACCGCTGCGGCGGCCGCGGCATACATTGCCATATCGCCAGTCGAGGGCATAAAGCCTCCGGTGGTAATGCTAGGGGGTGTGCCGGTGGGCGTGTTGATGAGCGACGCCTCCAGGCTGCCCGTCGACCCGTCCGCGCTGTCGGCGCGCAGGGGCGACTCGGCCGTGATGGCGAGCTTGGGCTTGGCGGCGGCCACCTGGTCGACGTCCAGGCCCTCGGCCTTAACCGTCACGGAGCGCGTGCCCTCAAAGGCGGTGTAGCCCTTGGGCGCCTTGAGCTCGCGGACCTCCAGCTTGCCCGAGTCCACGCCCGAGACGGTCACGCGGCCGTCCTCGCTCGTGGTGACGGTGGCCTTGCCCTCCGCATCCCACGTGCCGTCGGCCGCCAGCGTGCGACCGCGGTCGTCGGCGATGCTCAGGACCGCCCCGGAAAGCGGCTTGTTGCCGTCGCTGCCGCGCTTGGTGAGCGCGAGATCCCAGGTGTAGGCGCACGCATCGTCGCTCGGCGTGCGGGTGAAGCCGGCGTCGCCGGACTGGTCGGCAAAGGGAGAGCGCGGGTAGCGCAGGTACACTTCGTTGGGGTTGCCCTTCGCGATGCCGTGGTTGCACGCGCTGTTGAGCGGCGCATTGTACACGGCGACCACGCGGGCGCCCGCGGCGAAGGCGTCGGCCCCGCCGAGCGCGGCGATCAGGTCGCCGGTGCGCACGGTGAAGGTCTTGCCGTCGGCCGCTACCTTGGTGGAGCACTGGGCCGTGATGTCGGTCCAGCCCTTCGCGGGCTCGGTGCCGGCGCGGCCGTCCTTACCGGTCGAGACGGCGTCGAAGCCGCCGTCCGCGCCCGGCGCCACGTACACGCGCATGCTCGCGGCCACCTTGGAGGGGTCGAGCCCCGCGCTCATGGTGTCGACGAACCGCACCGTATAGGTGTCGTAGGCGGTAAGACCCGCCGGGACCGTGGCCGAGAGGCGCCAGTACAGGTCGTCGGCGACCGTGGCGTCGGCGGCCTTCTGCCATGCGGCGGCGCTGTCCTCCAGCACGTGCTTGGCGACCTTGGGGGTCGCGGCCTTGGGCTTGACGGTGACGGCGCTGCCGCCGACCAGGGCCATGATCGGCGCGGTGCCGGCCTCGCCCTGGGCGATGGCGTCGTCGTCGGCGACGATGAGCCAGTAGCCACAGGGCAGCTCGGCCGTCGTGCCCGCGTTAAGGGCCACGGGCACGGCGCCAGAGCGCTGGAGGGAACGAGCGAGCTGTGCGCTCAGTGCGCTCGTAAGGTGGGAATCGTCGTTGAGCCACTCGGCAGCTTCCTGCGCGGTGGTCTGGGAATTGGGCATGCCGGCGCTGTGCAGCACGGGCAGGACGGCGTCGCGCGCGGCGTCGTTTGCCCAGGCGAGGTCGGTGGCGATCTTGGCGTCACTGTCGCCGTCGACGACGTTGGCGCTAAAGATCTGGTAGGCGTCGTAGCTGCGCGCCACGGTGCCGCTCACCGTGATGGAACCGGTCGAGGCCGGCACGGCCTGCGCGGATGCGGGGAACACAGCCGCGCAGGTGCCGATCAGGAGGGCAAGCAGCGCAAACAAGATCGGGAAGGAGCAAACTTTCTTATTCACGACGCTCGCCTCCCTTCGCATTCGCCTTGCGACGAATGTGCATCCAGGCCGCAGCAGCGCAAAGCACCGCCGCGCCGGCAAGGTACGTCAGAGTGACGCCCGACATACCAGAAAGGGGCAAAGAGGTGGAGTAGGTGTTGGTGAAGGTGGGGTTAGGGGTTGAATTCGCGCTCACATTATCGTTGGCGTCGACCTCGTAGTAGACCGGCGTGCATTTCAGCGTGCCGTCACCGTTGTCCGTTGCCGTTACCACGACCTTGAACCTCTTGGTGTCGTTCTTGTAGCCTTCGTGTTTGGTGCCATCGGCCTCGCTGGCGTCGCATTCACGGATGTAGTAGGTGAACGTTGCTTTGCCATTGGTAAGATCATTGATGCCCAGTGGACCGATTGGTACCGGATCGAACGTTACTGTCTGAGAATTACCCGACTCAGCAGAAGTATATTTGGTCTGAGGGGGTGTCTCCGTGTTGTCGGAATTCTCAGCATACAGCTCGAACTTGAACTCCTTCATCTCGCCGCCGTCGACCTTCTTGGTCACCTGAGGTGTCCAAGAGCCCTTGGCTGTGTATGCATTAGTAAAGGTCTTATCATTAATAAAGATCTTACCGTTCGTGAGATTAACGGACACATTACTGACATCGCTCGGGGTAACCTCCATCGAGTCCCCTTTGGTGAGATTAGTGACCTTTACTTTTCCAACCGAGTAGTAGGTGTAAGTAATATCCAGCACCTTCTGTGTCTGGGCCACCGTTGTTTCAAATTCAATCTTGTAGATAGTCTCGTCGCAAGTCACGCCAGAAACGGGATTGTCACCGGGGTCCTCAACGAGGTAGTAGACAATCGAGCCATCGGAGTAGACCTCGCCCAGATTAAAAGCAAAGTTGCCGTCACTATCATTCGTGACCCCATCGCCAACTTTTGTGCAGCCATTGAGTTGCAGCTTGTGATCGGCAAACGAGGGATCCTGCTTGTTTGTACCCCGTTTGAGCAGCTGGAACTTGAACTCTCCGTCTTTAAGCGCACGACCCGTTAGCGCCTTAGTGCCGTTGAGCTTCATCTTGGGGTACACGTTCACCTCCGTGGTGGAGCCAGCGATTACGTCGCCGTTGGTCATGATGCCGCCACCGTGAATGTTGGATCTGTTGCCCGTGATGAAGAGGGACGCAGCCGCGGTAGCAGCATCTTTATCTTCCTGAATCGGCTCAGATTTAAGGCCAATCCTGTACTTAGCTTGGGCGCCCTCGTACTTGCCGATAGACGTTGGTGTTTTGTCGATCGTGCCCGTCCAGTTGGCAGCACCGCCGCCAAGCATCTGACCCGTTACGGCTGCGATGTATTCACCGTTAGTACTATCGCGAATAAGAAAAAGATCCTGGTGACCGGCTTTTTTAAACTCTTCAGTTATTTCGCCGCCTTTGTTGTTAGGAAGCCAATCCTTGTCATCGGTCTTTTCGTGTGTGCCGCCCGATCGGTTATAACTACCGTCAGGTTTACCGTCAGTATTACCGAAAACCGCGATGCCATTGGTATCGGTAATGGCAGTCTTACCAGTCGGGCAAGCGGCAAACCCGCCGCCAAAGCCATTGGCATGATTGTTGGTAATCAGCGCGTTATGTATATTGAGGCTCGCCGATTTAATGCCTTGTTCACTGCTACCCTGAACGAACACGCCGCCGCCACCCCAGTCGTTGGTGGTATTGGTCGTATTGTTAGTGATGTAGGCTTTCTTGTCGCTCACGTTAAAATCGCCAACTGTAGGCGCAGAGATACGGATACCGCCGCCCTCCGAGTTTTGCGCCACGTTGCTAGCTATGGTTCCACCAGAAAACGTAAACCCGGAAAGAGCACTATTCCAAGCGCCAGCATAAACGCCGCCGCCAGCCTCGGCAGAGTAGTTGCCCGTGATGTAACCGCCTGCAATTGCGAGACTGCCGCCATTGAAAGCAGCAATGCCGCCACCACCGTGGCAACCGTTACCCTTGTGACTATCATCGTAGTGCTGATATTTGTTGTTAGTAATGTGACCATCCGTAATGGCCACATTAGAGTTCTCAGCACAAATTCCCGCGCCAAAACCGCTTTGAGAATTATTTGTACCGTTACCGGAGATAATACCGCCAACCATGTGTACCGTAGAATTCCGGGCATAAACGCCGCCGCCACTGGGGGCATAGTTACCAGCAATTACGCCGCCAGAGATCTCCAGGGTTGAGCCCTCATCCAGGGTTGAGCCCTCAACATGAATTCCAGCACCAGCACCATCGCTGCCCATAGAAGCACCACAAACGTATCCGCCACTCATGCTGACGGTAGAGCCGTTATCGGCATAAATCAGGTGGCGAACATTTGCGTCCTGATTCGTGGTCAGCACGCCGCTTTGAAGGTTAAACGTACCGCCACAGACGTTGATGAGCCTCATCGTAGAGTGAGCAGTGGTGCCCACGATGGCGCCATTGATGGCAACCTCGTGCTTGAAAAGGGTCTCGGTAGTAGCAGTGTCACTCGAAGTCGAATCAGTCACGTAGTAAGTGAGCTTGCTGGGCGTTGTGCCGTCGTAATCGAGCTTAGCAAGGTTGCCGTTTTTGTCGCCATCCTGCTCGAACTTGTTATCAGCCGCCTGCTGCAGATCCTCAATCGTGAGCGTCGCACCCTCGGGCACATTGAACATGGACATGTTGGGCGACTTGCCAGGCTCCACGCCCGAGTGTTTGATCTTATGGCCGTTGAGGTCGATGGTGGTTTCACCCTGGCCAAGCGTAATGTCGCTTGCATACTCAATATCGAGATTCAAGCGATATTTGCCGGCCTTTTTATCATTTTGAAGGTAGTGAGATAGGTCGTCTGCAGAATTAATCAGCGTATATTCGGTCGCATCCTCCGCAACAGGTGGAATTGCGCCCTCATTGCTAGCGTCATCCGCGGTCTGCTCGGCATCCTCGTCCTGCGAGTCTTCCTCGGACAGCCCCTCAGACTGGACATCATCTCCAGCCTCGCCACCCTCAGCGTCGTCACTATTCTGGTTTTCGGTATCCCCATTGTTGGTGTTTTCTATATCAGTAGACTCACTTGAGGAACCCCCCCCCATCACAGTTTCCTCGGTAGAAACCGTCTGGGCATCGTTGGCAATGGCCTGCGAGATCGGAGGCATGACGAGCGACAGTACCAGGCTCAAAACGGAGGCTCCGCACAAAACGCCTGCCAGTACACGGCGCGTCGCTTTAGTACTCTGCTTAGATTTGTCTGAATTCGCTTTCATCGATGTCTCCTCCCCAAGAGACCGCAATCTTGCTCTTTCACTATCAAACGTATCTGCGCAATCGGTAATTGCGCTCGTTTAGTAAAGTTATTGTAACTATTGTTTAAACATATGAGCAACAAAACCGGCATTTTTGTAGCGAGTTCTCAATTCCCTTGACATTTACTCAGATTTGCCTTCGTTTATTCGCTATCTATTTTTGGTTTCTGCTGGTAATTTAGTTGACTATCATTTTTTAATGGCATTAGATTTATTTGCACAACATTTTGCTCAAGAGCAAACATCCCGCTCACGGTCGAAAATCGACCGTGAGCGGTAGGTCATTAGCCAGCAGGAATACCTTACTAAACTGATGAGAATATCTTTAACCCATCGGTGGTTAGAAGCGTGATGTTCAGACAATCATATTTGATTTTGTGCGCAGATTTTAGGCATCAATTCGCCCAAATCGCCTGAGGCCGCCACAAAGGCACCTGTCCCCTTTGTGGTGATTCTGCCCTAGCGCTACAGCAGATGTTCCTCGATAAAGATCGCGATGCCGTCTTTGTCGTTGCTTGCGGTTACAAAGTCGGCGGCGGCACGGGTGGCGTCGCTACCGTTTGCCATAGCCACGCCCACGCCGGCGTCAGCCACCATGCAGGTGTCGTTGTCGGCATCGCCAAACACGCAGATGTCCTGGAGCTCCATGTCGTTGAGCTCCGCCACGCGCACAAGGCCGCGCGTCTTGGACACGCGCGGATCCATGAACTCGTAGAGCCGCTGCGTGGTTTGCAG
>CABUUD010000015.1 GCA_902494585.1 uncultured Collinsella sp.
CCCCGCCGCTCTTGGCGCGGGCGTCGGCATATCGAAGCGTTGTGAGGGCGGTGCGAATCGCGCGACCATTGCGGGCAGTCGCTCGTTGCTCAACGGCCTCCATCAGCTGTTCCGGCGCAAGGCCGAGCTTTGAGATCGCCGAATCGGCAATGGGCATGCCGTCGGCAAAACCAGTTTGCAGCAGGCAATCTGTGGCCGTTTGGATGGGCGGCGTTACCGATATGCCGGCTCTGAGTATTGCTCCGGCCGGCTCAATCTGGTGTCGCTGAATATGTGCGCCCGGACGAGCCGACGGCTTTGTCGAGCTGCAAACATGCACGACATTCAGGTGTCGCCACGAGACCTCGAGCCCCAGCAGGCAAGCTGCCGAAAACGAGCAGAACGTCCAATCGGGGTGGATGATCGCAAGGGCGCGAATAATCTCGCAATGACGCTGCGCCCGGTTGAGCTCATCCCAGCGCATTTTGCGCGCGAACAACCCCGGCATGGGCGAGACAACCGTGCCGCCGGTGCGCCGAAGGAGCGCTTTTCGGATCGCCGTGCTCGGGGGAATCAGACAGCGCCCCTCTTGTTCGGCTTGAGTGAGCAGCTGGTCGATGAGTTGGTCATTGTAATGGGTCATGAGCTACCGCCTCCTTTTGGGTAGCAAAAACGTATCAGCTGGAATTTGCCGCTCAGCTGACCAAAAGCTGACCAAAATCTAACCATGCAGATAGATGGCCTGTTTTCGGCGACATTTTTACATCCGAATCGGTGGGCGGTAATCGGCGACCTTGAACGGTAGCGAGTTATGAAGAATGGGTAAGTTTCGGGACGTGTACTTTTTTGAAAAAGAGCATTCTATCTGCTGTTTTGTGTCTCTGGATCGTATATTTGAAGGCATGTGATAAGGGCGGAGGATCGTCGTCTTGTACCTGAGGAAACCGTGACCCGGAATTGCCGCTCGGAACGAGACAAGCTTTCCGGAACGGTCCACGTGCGGTGGTGTACCGCCCCTTTTGCGTGCGCCGCTTGTCGAATTACGTTATAGCTATCTATATTATAGGAAGGTATAATATAGCTAGCTATAACGTAAAGGAAGGATGGCCCTATGTTTATCGGAAGAACAGCGGAAATGTCCGAGCTCAATCGACTGTATGGCACGGGCTCCTTTGAAATGCCTGTGATTTACGGCCGCCGTCGCGTAGGTAAAACGCGCCTTATCACAGAGTTCATTCAAGGCAAGAATGCTATTTACTTTCAAGCACGTCGTACCAATGCAGAGGCAAACCTGCACGGCTTTAGCCAGGCGATACTTGCGGGTTCGGTTGGTGCTGCAGGCGTGTCGTTTCGTAGCTTTGACGAAGCGTTCGATGCATTGGCCACCATGGCTCGCACGGAACGTTTGGTTGTCGTGATTGACGAGTATCCCTATCTCGCCCAATCGAATCCCGAAATCAGCTCGTTGCTGCAAGACAAGATCGACCACTTATACAAAGAGACCAGACTCATGCTGATCCTATGCGGCTCGTTTCTTTCGTTTATGGAAGAACAGGTGTTGGGCTACGAGAGTCCACTATACGGTAGGCGTACGGCCCAGTTTAAGATCATGCCGCTCGATTTTATGACGACCCTCGGCCTGTGGCAGAGCATGAGTCGCGAAGACGCTGCAGTTTGCTATGGCATGACGGGCGGCATTCCTGCATATATCGAGAAAGTCGATCCTGCCGCGCCGCTCAAGGACAACATCAAACGTCTTTTTCTTACTCCTACGGGCTATCTCTTTGAGGAGCCGAGTAACCTGCTATTGCAAGAGTGCCGCAATCCCGAGCAATATGATGCGATCGTGCAGGCAATTGCCCAGGGACGCTCGAAGATCTCAGAGATTGCGAGCTCTACGGGAATCCCTGCGAGCAACGTAAAGAGCTATGTGGATAAGCTGGCGTCGCTTGGGATTGTCGAGCGCGAGCTGCCTCTAAACGAGACGAGCAATAAGCGAGCCGTGTATCTGCTGAGCGACCAGATGTTTAGGTTCTGGTACAAGTTTGTTCCGCAGAACATCGGGCTGATTCAAAACGATATGGCCGAGATGGCGTATAAGCGCATTGAGCCGCACGTATCGGATTACATGGGTACGGTCTTTGAGCTTATATGCAGACAATACGTGTACGAACTCGCGCGCGCGGGCCAGCTCGATGTGGTTCCGGCGAGCGTCGGGCGCTGGTGGGGGACCGATAATCGCACGCATACGCAGGAAGAAATCGACTTGATTGTTGACGATGGCGAGGGCGCTGCGCTGTTTGCGGAGTGCAAATGGCGCAATGAACCGGTAGGCGAGGATGTTCTGGAAAAGCTCGTGTACCGAAGCGAGCTCTTTAGGCGGCAGCATAAAAGCTACGTGATCTTTTCGAAGCGTGGCTTTACGCAAGGATGTCAGGAAGCTGCGGCGAGCAGGGGAGATGCCAAGCTGATTTCGTTTGCCGAGATGTGCGAGCGGAGATAACCAAGCGCGCTCTGATGTGATGCTCGGAATGGGACGCGCTTTCCCTTTGGCGGAAAGCACGTCCCAGAATCCGGGCAATTCGCTGGTCCGGTGGTTGAGCAAGCGCCGCGCCAAGGATGCCGAGCGTAAAACCTACAATGAAAACGGCGTAAAAACTGCATTGAGAATGGCGTAATTTCGCAGGATGACGTCGCCCGCTGGTGCTGCAGGAGCGGTGACCTGCAAACCTTGGGTTTTCGGACGAGCTTGTGCGAGAGAGCAAGCCAGTATGTGCGCTCGAAGGCCCGCGTTCGCGTGCGCCCCAAGCGCTACTTCTGTGACCCGTCACTTGCGGCGGCGTTGCTGGGGGCTACCCCTGGGCGGTTGCTTGGCGATATGCAAACGTTGGGGATGCTCTTTGAGAACCTCGTTCTGCGCGACGTGCGCGTGTTCCTTTCCACCTACGGCGGTGTCGACAACAGTGTCCATTATTTCTGAGATGAGAAGGGCCTTGAGGTCGATCTGATCGTTGAGCACGACGGGCGCTGGGGAGCCATCGAGGTCAAGCTGAGTGATGCGAAAGCAGACGATGGAGCGAGAAATCTTAAGGCGCTGGAGAGGAAAGTGCTCTCCAATCCTGCCGCCCAGAATGCCGCGCCGGCGTTTTTGGCGGTTGTGGTTGGAAAGGGAAGCACTGCCAACACACGCGACGATGGCGTGGCAGTGATCCCCTTGGCGGCACTTGGGACGTAGTGGTTTTGCGGGGCGCCGTGCTTCCATTACCGAAAATCCATTTGTTAGACCTGGCGTCCGCGGGTAAAATAAAATCGACGGCAGCCCAAGTAGAGTGGAGCTGGGCAGCGCCGTTGCTTGGTCAAGAGGTCAGTGCCTTAATGGCAGCGACTTGTTATGCTTCGAATGCTGCTTGAGTGCCTCGGAAAGTTCGATAAGCGCCGTGAAGAGCAAGACCAAAGCAACCAAGAGCTCTACGAGCTCTGATGGGCCCGGGATGACCGCTGATTCAAGTCACCGGGCCTAAATCTTTTTCATGCATTTGAATAGAGCGGTCGACTCTCTTGGGGCCGTCTGCATGGCGTGTGCTTGGCGCATGGTATATTGCGTCCCGCTTTCATGTCCGCACGGGTTCCTATCCTTACGGCAATGTAGCCGCCTATGTAACGAGCGGCAGTTGACGGAGAAAGGCCCTGACCGTGCCAGACAAAAAGACGCCGGATATCTCGGCTATCGATACGACGAACTTTGCGCGCCAGATTGTGCTGGACTTTGAGTTTGCGCCGGTGCCAAAGCAGCGCCAGCGACGTGGGCTGCGCAATGAGATTATCGAGGTCGGCGCCGTCAAGCTCGATTACCACGGCAACGTTATGGGCGAGTTCTCGCAGTTTGTGCAGACGGAATTTACCGAAGGCGTTGCGTTTTCCGTCCGCGAGCTTACGGGGATATCGGCCGTGGACACTGCGATGGCCGATCCGCTCTACATGGTAATCAAAAGGCTCAGCGATTGGATCGGTCGCTACTCCGCACAGGTGGTTTGCTGGAGCGGGGCGGACCGTCGACAGCTTTTGACCGAGTGCCAGGCAAAGCACATTGATCTTTCCGCATTTCCTACGGACTGGGCCGACCTGCAGGCGTTTTACACCTCGATCATGGACGTGGGCAGCCACGGGTGCGTCTCTTTGAGTGACGCGGCGACGTGGTTTGGCATCGAGTTCGACGAGCCGACGGGTCACGCCCACAGCGCCCTTGCCGATGCGCGCGTGACCGCCAAGCTGCTCAAGCAGGTGATGGACGGGGACTACCGCGTGAGCCCGCGCGCCCAGGAAGTCCGCCAGCGGTGGGGGATGGGCGAGCGAGCTCAGACGCGCCTTTCTAGCAAGTGCCCCGAGCTGGGCGACCTGCTGCTGAAGCTGAAGGCGGCGGGAAGGTAGGGGCGTTAGCTGTCTGCATGGCGCGTGCCTGTCGCGTATCGTTACTCTTCCTGCTGCTTGGCAGGCAAGATGTAGACGTTCTCGGCGTCCACGGCGATCTGCGCGGGGCGGTTGTAGAGGGTGTCGATCTCCTTTACGCTCTGCTTGAACGGCGTGACGTCGGGCGTCTTTGCCTGATGGAGCTTTTCGAGGAGTTTCTCGGATTGCTTGTCGTTGAACTTTCCGATGCTCTCTCCTGCGCCTTCGAGCGCCTCGTCGATGAGTGTATGGTCGCCCACGGGGGTCTTTGCGATGGCGTGACCGAGCAATTTGCCCGCGGACGCGATACCGCCCAGCAGTGCCGCATCGACGGTGTCGACAGCCCCCGCTTCGAGTGCGTTGTAGCAGTCGGTGTAGAGCTCGCGGTACGCGATCGAATCAGCCTCGATCTTCGCAGTGGCGTCCGCGAGCTTTGCGGGCTCGAAGTTCTGGGCGAGCATGGGTTCGAGGAACAGCGAGAACGCGTGGATGTAGGTGGCGAGCTGGCAGTCTTTGAGGTAGTCGAGCACCTTGTCGAGGCGTCTGCCCAAGCCGTCTCGCACCTCGATGAACCCTTTCTTTTTCAGATCTGCCTGTGCCTGCGAGCGGAAGAGTTCCATGTCCTGCGCGGACGACTGCTTGATGTCGAGCACCTTCATATGGGCGTTTGCCATGTAGGTGGCGTTGCCGTAGTTGAGTCCGTAACCGTTGAGGATGTCTGCGAGCGTCTTGAGGCTGCCACGCATGTTGGCCTTGTCGCGCTGACGCATGTACTCGAACATTTCGTCGACGGACTCCTGGATGGAGTCGAGCTTTTGGTTTATCTGCGCGATTGCGGCTGCCATGAATAGCGATGTTGGATCGTAAGGCACCTGCGTGACGCTCGTGGCGATGTCGCCCTCAACTACGTGGAAGCGCGCCTGCCCAAGGCCCTTGGCGGCGTCGCGGTAGCCCCCTGTGAGACCGCTGCCGTCCTTGAACGAGTTGAGTTTCGACGGATCGAGCGGGTTACCATATTTGTCAGTCGCCTGGAGCAGCGTGGGCACGCTCACCGTGTTGGTGACGGTGCGAAACATCGAGGGGAGCGAGGCGAACGCCACGCCGAGTTGGGGAATTCGCTCGAGCGGTAGCTTGATGGCGCCGGAGACGTCCACCCGCTTCTGAGTGAGCGCGAGGTGGATTTTGGTCGATGCGAGCTGTTTTGCCACGAGCTCCTCTCGGCCGTCGTTCGCCGAGGGTTTGGTCTCGTTGTCTGCCATAGCGCGCTCCTTGCTTACGTTGATAGTCGTGGGCATTATCTCATCGCCTGGTGGCTTGCTAGAGCGAGGTAGAGGCCGAGCGTCTGGCGAAACTCGTTAACTGATTGCATTTCAGCGGATTGGGTTGATTATAAGAGAAGGACGGCTATCCATCTGCCCTTCCCAGTTGAGTTCGCTTTGAGCTACTGTTCGTGCCTATGCTGCTTGGGCTCAAGCCTTCTCGCTGCCGTGAAGCAGGTCGTGGCCGCCATGGCCAATGCGATGCTGGCCATCCAAGTGGAGTCGCCGGTTGCAGCGAGATTTGGTTCATCGGCTGTCGTGCGTCCCGACTTTTTTGTAGCCGCCTCGTCGGCGTCCTTTTCAGGAGTGGCAGGATCACTTTTGTTGTTGCCGGGTGAATCTACGTCGGTCTTTCCGCCCGCCTGCTCCCCTTGGGCCTTCCCCTCCACGGTGAAGGACGCATCGGTTGCCGTCCCGTCCTTCCAGACGGCCGTGACGGTGTGTCCGCCGGCGGCGAGCGTGTCCAGGTAGGACGGCCTGAGCTCGATAATCGTGCTGCCCCTGGTTGCGGTGTAGTTCTCGGCGGAGACCTCAGTTCCGTCCACGAGGAGACGCGTGAACTCATCGAGAGGACCGCTGAAGCGGAAGGTCAGACCGGCCTCGCCGTCCTTTGCATACGCCTGCCCGTCGCCCTTGGTGGCGGCATACAGCGGAGCGGTCACGTCGAAGGTGACGTCCCCCGCGTCGTCGACATCAAAGGTCTGAACGCCGGTCTTGCCGTTACGCTCGGCGTAGGCGGAGCTGTAGACGAAGGTCTCGTGGCCCGTCTTGTCGAGGACCGCGAGGGCTTGGATTTCAAACGAGCCCATCGAGAGCGACGTGGGGAACTCGATTTCGATATAGCCCCTTGCCGCATCGTAGCTGCAGCTCAACGTTTTGCGGGTCTTTAAAGAGTTCGGGTCCTCGACATAGCCGGGGTCGCCGAGGATCGGGGAGACAGACTTTACGCCGTCCGCGTCGCCTACATTGCAATAGATACGGAGGATCCCGCCGACGGGGACCCTCTTCGCGGAGATGGAAACGTTCGAGACCGTGGGCGGGTTCCGGTCGATCGCGCTGCCGGTCACCTCGAAGCACAGCTCGCTCGGGTCGCCAACCGAGAAAGTCGCGCCCGAAATGCCGTTGGCCCTGGCGTAGGAACTCTCGTACACATCGGTCTCGAACCCTAGGCCATCGGTGACCGAAAGGCCGATCAGCCTGTGCCTTCCGATCCTATTGCTGTCGAATGTGAGGTCAAACCCGTCGATAGACGAGCCTCCGTGATAATAGGCTGACGAAACAGAGCAGCCGTCGTCCGAATTCTCCCAGCCCTGCCGCAGTATGGGGGAAACGGAACGAACGCCGTCGGCATCGGAGACGGTCCAAGAGATGTGGAAGTCGGCACCGGTTGCGACCTCCCTGCTCGAGAGCGACACGGAGGACACGGTCGGCGGGTTTTGGTCCTCGGGTCCCTCGGTCACCTCATACTCGAGGGGGTCGGTGGTGAAGGTCGGACAGTCGAGCCCCTTCTCCTCGGCATACGTCGTGTCGTAGACATCGGTAACCCATCCAAGACTATCGGTCACGCCGAGGCCGATGATCCGGTACCTGCAGGGCCGGTCGCTCGGGGAGGTGGAGATATCGAAGCCCGCGGTCGTGTTGCCGGTCGACGAGAAGGCGAGACGGGAACTGATTCCATGGTCTCCGGTATCGTTTTCGACAACGACTTCGACTATGGGCGTGACGGACCGTACCCCGTCAGGGTCATCGACGCTATAGCCGACATGCAGCGTGGAGCCGGCCGTGACTGTCGTCGCGGATATCGTCACGTTGGAGATGCTGGGCGGGTTCGGGTCCGACGCGGCTAGGGCGGTTGAGGGCAAAGCAAGCGCTACGGTGGCGGACAGCGAGGCGAGCAGGCTAAGCGCGAAGCGCCTGGAGAATTTCAAGGAGGTCATTGGTGGTGCCGATCTTCCATAATTGTTGCAGCGATACCAGTATATCTTTGGCCCATGCTAGCCAGATGTTCTTTCCGCGAACGGCTCGTTAGTTTAGAGACGGCATATGGACGCCTGTCTCGTCCACGTTTCTCGTAAGGGCGATTATAAGGACATGAAGAGACTTTCTCGGAACAATCAATTGGGGATATCAAAGAAATGCTGGACGTCTCCCGATCGCTCAATGCCTTTGAGGTGAAATGCGGCGCATCGGCTACGTTGTTGAGATCATTTATCGAGCGATACGTCATTCCAGCTGAGGCCACCGTCATGAGGCTTCTGTTCCTACACCCCCCGCAATCCCGCGCGCGGCACCCAACAGCTCGTACTCCCTCTCGCTCCACTGGCACAGCTCGGCAGTCTCGACGGCGTCGCGGCACAGGTCTAGAAACACCTCAGCTCCCTCGCAGAAGCACTCGCGGGCAAAGGCGCCGGATCCGTCCGCAACGCACTTGCCGTCAGCAAAGAGCTTCCAGCTGGACGGCTCGCGCGAGTTGTCGCCGGACAGCCTGATCTGCAGTACGTGCGGGCCGCCGGCGGCACGGAGCTCTTCCTCGAGCTTCTGTACCGTAAAGCGCATCTGGTGGGAGAGGCTGCTCTTGACCATGGCCGAGACATAGCTGTTCGGCTTGTCCAGAAGATGCATGTGATTCGGTTTGACGACCAGATTGTGGAAGTTGCGCTCACTGCGCACGGGGAAATTGTCCATACGGACTCCTTTCATCGATGTTGGCAGGGCCACCGTGCCTCTTGGTCGGTTGGCGTCGGGATCGTGGAGCCAACTCTCTACCCCGACTCTGGATAAAACGCGCCCGCTCCTTGCGGGCACGATGGGGTCTATCAACGTGTACGGACATAAATCAAGCGCCATCCGCGAAATGACGCGCGGATGGCGTTGGTTTCCCAAGTGATTATTCGGCTTCCATCCGGAAAAGTGTCGAAATCAGCCGTGTAAAAGTACGGAAAAGTGTCGAGATAGGCATCTTAAAACTTCGGAAAAGTGTGGCTGGATGACAAAACAGCACTTAGAAACCGGTGCTGGATGCGGGATCCTGCGGCCGCCTTCAGCTCTCGCTACTCGTCGTCTCCGTCGTTGGGGTCGCCCTTGAGGGTGTTGATGTCCAGGTACTCGTCATCGTTCTCTTTTTGCTGGGTCTCCGACTCCGCTTGGGTGGGGCCGGAGAACAGCCGGAATCCCTCAAACGCAATGACGCCGAGCAGGGCAATGACAATGGCGATAAAGGCAACCTTGACTGCTTGCGGAAATTCCGAGAAACGCAGCGCCTTTTCCTCGGCGTAATAATCGGCGAAGCGCTCTTCGCCCGTGCTTTTGGTATACGCCGGCGCGGACGCGGCCTCCGGGTCATATTCCGGTGCAGGCGTGGCAGCGTACGGATCGTTGAGATAATCGCTCGATGCGGTGCCATAGTCCTCGGTCTCGATGCGACCGTTGCCAGCATAGTCATCGGAATAATCGGAATATGTCGCACCGCCCTCATAGTCCGCGGCGCTCGTGTTGGCGGCAAAAAGCGGGTTAACTGGAACGTCGAGCGCCGGCATGCCGGTAGAGGTCTCATCCAGATCGGCTGCAGCCCAGGAATCGTAGGCAACCTGACGGGCAACGGGCTCATCGAGCCTTGCGACCGGAGGCTTGCGTGCCGCAGGAACAGGCAACTGCTGGGCGCTGTACATAACAGTGCTGTCGGCCGATTTGCCCTGCGTCGCTGCAGCGAGAAATGCCGCCGTCTCGGACGGGTCGCTTGCGGGGCGGGGAGCGGGCGTGGGCGCCGAAGTGGGTGCGGGCGTAGGCGCGGGTGTCGAAACAGCCAACTGCGCAGGAGTCGGCGCAGATGCGGTCTTAGGAGCAAGTGCGGGATTGGGGTTTGACGGGCGAGCCCCGCCGCCCATGAGTTCGTCGGCGGTCCACGGGCGATCGTCCATCACGTCGTCAAGGCTCAGCGAAAACAGGTCGTCTTCACCCTCATCGAACATGCGGTGCGCATGTCCACCAATTGCCGGAATCAATCCGCGACCGGTGCATGATGCCTTGCTCAACGCCATTCTGTTCCATCCTTTCGAAATACTAATGACATCGATTATATGGAACTTCCCAAGCGGCTCGGTCTTGGATTCGCGCTTTCCAGAACTCGCGCCCAAAAGGGGAGGGCAATCCAGGCGAGTGCCTACTTGTCGCCGGCCGCCGCCTTGGCCTCATTGAGGTAGCTATAGAAGCTGTATTTGGAGATGCCAAAGAACTCGCAGGCGCGCTCGCTCGACTTGGAAATGAGGAAGGCGCCGCGACGGTCGAGGTAGCCAATGGCACGAATGCGCTCGTCTTTGGTCATGAGTGCCGCGGGCTTGCCCACAAACTGCTCGCACTCGTGCAGCAGGTCCTCGAGCAGGTCGCCGATGTTCTTGGTAATGGGCTCGGGCTCGGTGTAGCCCGTGCCGCCGGTGCCGGTAAAGGCGTCGAGCGAACGCTCAAAAGCCTTCATAAGCGTAATGTCAAAGTTGATGCCCAGAATGCCGACGGGCTTGCCCTCGTCGTTGCGGATAAAGATCGTCGACGATTTGAGCAGCTTGCCGTCGGTGGTTTTAGTGAGGTACGGCTCGCGGTCGTGTACATCGGTGGCGCCCTCGTGCATGGACTCAAACACAATATGGCTGGGACCGTCACCCAGTTTGCGCCCGCTGACGTGGCCGTTTTCGATCACCACGATGGAGTGGTCCACGTCCTCGGTTTCCAGGTCGTGGACGACGACTTCGCAGTTGGGGCCAAATTGGAGCGCCAGGCCGTGTGCAAGGCGCTTATAAAACTCAATCTGTGACGGGGTCATGGGTGCCTTCCTAAAAATTAGTTTGGGCTCACTGTGCCATAAACCACACTTGACCGCAAACAAATCCATCAACAAGGCAATTCATGACCGTTCGGCGGCGAAAAAGTACCGATTACGGCAACAAACAATTCGTTAGGTTTAGCAATCAAAAAGTGTGATAGAACAGTGCTAACAAACTTTTTGTTTGGCATCCACATAAAAGTTCAGTCGCATGAATGGGAATGGGCTGAAACGCGTATGCGGGGGCCGGCAAGAGAGGACTTAAGGAGTTCACCGTATGGCCGATAAGATCCAGTGGGCGGGCAACACGATGCCCAAGAGCGATGACAAGCACTTGGGAATCATGAGTCTCGACCACGTGAAGAAGGCCCGTGCCTTCCACCAGTCGTTCCCTCAATATACCGTCACCCCGCTTGCCCGCCTGGACGGCCAGGCTGCGCGCCTGGGTCTGTCCAACCTGTGCGTTAAGGACGAGAGCTATCGCTTTGGCCTCAACGCCTTTAAGGTCCTGGGCGGCTCGTTTGCCATGGCCAACTACATTGCCGACGAGACCGGCAAGGACGTTGACGACTGCACCTTCGATTACCTGACCTCCGATCAGCTTGCCAAGGACTTTGGCCAGGCTACCTTCTTTACCGCCACCGACGGCAACCATGGCCGCGGTGTGGCATGGGCTGCCAACAAGCTGGGCCAGAAGGCCGTCGTGCACATGCCCAAGGGTTCCACCAAGCCCCGCTTCGATAACATCGCCGCCGAGGGCGCCACGGTGACCATCGAAGAGGTCAACTACGACGAGTGCGTGCGCATGGCCGCCGCCGAGGCCGACGCCTGCGAGCGCGGCGTCATCGTTCAGGACACCGCCTGGGAGGGCTACGAGAAGATCCCGTCCTGGATCATGGAGGGTTACGGCACCATGGCTTCCGAGGCTGCCGAGCAGCTGCGCGAGATGGCCATCAACCGCCCGACCCACGTGTTTGTCCAGGCTGGCGTAGGCTCGCTCGCCGGCGCCGTGGTGGGCTACTTCACCAACCTGTATCCCGATAACCCGCCCACCTTCGTCGTGGTTGAGTGCGCGCCTGCCGCCTGCCTGTACAAGGGCGCTGCCGCCGGCGATGGCGATCCGCGCATCGTGGACGGTGACATGCCCTCCATCATGGCCGGCCTGTGCTGCGGCGAGCCCAACATCCTGGGCTGGGATATCCTGCGCAACCACACCACTGCCTTCGTGTCCTGCCCCGACTGGGTCACCGCTCGCGGCATGCGCACCCTGGGCGCTCCCGAGAAGGGCGACCCGCGCGTCATCTCCGGCGAGTCCGGCGCTGTGACCACCGGTCTGGTCGAGACTCTCATGCTCGATCCCGAGTACGCCGAGCTCAAGGAACTCATCGGCCTGGACAAGACGAGCTCTGTGCTCTGCTTCTCCACCGAGGGCGACACCGACCCCGACCAGTATCGCCGCATTGTTTGGGAAGGCGAATATCCCACTTGCTAATCGTTGGGGCGGAGTAAATAGGTATCGCTCCGCCACCTCACAGGTAGATTCCTTCGTTTGAAAGGTTATGAACAATGGCTAAAGAACTCGATTTCGACGCAATCAAGGCTGCTGCTGAGTCCCATCGTGCTGATATGACTCGCTTTCTGCGCGCTATGATCTCCCATCCCTCTGAGTCCTGCGAGGAGGGTGAGGTTGTCGCTTGCATCAAGGCCGAGATGGAGAGCCTTGGCTATGACGAGGTCAAGGTCGACGGCCTGGGCAACGTCATGGGCTTTATGGGCGAGGGCGACAAGATCATCGCCATCGACTCCCACATCGACACCGTCGGCATCGGCAACATCGAGAACTGGGATGCCGATCCCTACGAGGGCTACGAGACCGACGAGATCATCTACGGTCGCGGCGGCTCTGACCAGGAGGGTGGCATGGCTTCCGCTACCTACGCTGCCAAGATGATGAAGGACATGGGCCTCATCCCCGAGGGCTACAAGATCATGGTCGTCGGCACCGTCCAGGAAGAGGACTGCGACGGCATGTGCTGGCAGTACATCTACAACAAGGACGGCATTAAGCCCGAGTTCGTCATTTCCACCGAGCCCACCGACGGCGGCATCTATCGCGGTCACCGCGGCCGCATGGAGATCCGTGTCGACGTTCACGGCACCTCCTGCCACGGCTCCGCTCCCGACCGCGGCGACAACGCCATCTACAAGATGGCCGACATCATCGCCGACGTCCGCGCCCTCAACAACAACGGCTGCGACGAGTCGACCGACATCAAGGGCCTCGTCAAGATGCTCGACCCCAAGTACAACCCCGAGCACTTCGAGGATGCCCGCTTCCTGGGCCGCGGCACCTGCACCGTCAGCCAGATCTTCTACACCAGCCCCAGCCGCTGCGCTGTCGCTGACTCCTGCGCCATCTCCATCGACCGTCGCATGACCGCCGGTGAGACCTGGGAGTCCTGCCTGGACGAGATCCGCAACCTGCCGGCCGCCAAGAAGTACGGCGACGACGTGAAGGTCTCCATGTACATGTACGACCGTCCGTCCTGGACCGGCGAGGTCTACGAGACCGAGGCTTACTTCCCCACGTGGATCAACAAGGAGACCGCTCCGCACGTCAAGGCCCTCGTCGACGCCCACAAGTCCATGTTTGGTGACGAGCGCATCGGCTGCGAGCCCAGCATGGACAAGCGCACCGGTCGCCCGCTGTGCGACAAGTGGACCTTCTCCACGAACTGCGTCTCCATCCAGGGCCGCTACGGCATCCCCTGCGTGGGCTTTGGCCCGGGTGCCGAGTCTCAGGCTCACGCTCCCAACGAGGTCACCTACAAGGACGACCTGGTCACCGCTGCCGCCATGTATGTGGCTGCCCTGAACCTCTACGATCCGAGCCAGGCCGATGGCGACGCCACCGTGTTCCGCGCCGGTCTGACCAACAACAAGATCGACTAGTCCCATTCCTCGATTTTGTTGAGCCGGGGGCCGTTCGTGTCTCCGGCACCCCCTGTTGACTCGGGGCCCGCGGTCGTTATCTCCCATGCTTCCTCAACGGTGGCGGGTCCTCGTCATAGCGCTCTGCATGTTCTAGCCACACGCGCATGCCGGAGCACATCTACTCATTGCGATCGTTTCACCTTTAGAAAGGACATTTACATGGACGCCAAGTTTACCGAGCTCGTCGAGCAGCTGAACGGCCTCGATTTTAAGGGTATGTACGGCAGCGACTTCCTGCACACCTGGGATAAGACCACCGATGAGCTCAAGGCTCTCTACATCGTCGCCGACGCCCTGCGCGAGCTGCGCGAGAACAACGTCTCGTCCAAGATCTTCGACTCGGGCCTGGCCGTCTCCCTGTTCCGCGATAACTCCACCCGTACGCGCTTCTCCTTCTCTAAGGCCGCCAACCTGCTCGGCCTTGAGCTGCAGGACCTGGACGAGAAGAAGTCCCAGATCGCTCACGGCGAGACCGTCCGCGAGACCGCTACCATGATCTCCTTCATGGCCGACGTCATCGGCATCCGCGACGACATGTACATCGGCAAGGGCGACGCCTACATGGCCGAGGTCTCCGAGTCTGTCCAGCAGGCTTACGAGGACGGCGTTCTGGATCACCGTCCCACGCTCATCTCCCTGCAGTCCGATTCCGACCACCCCACGCAGTCCTCTGCCGACATGCTTTACCTCATCAACGAGTTTGGCGGCCTTGAGAACCTCAAGGGCAAGAAGGTTGCCGTCACCTGGGCCTATTCGCCCTCTTACGGCAAGCCGCTGTCCTGCCCGCAGTCGCTGATCAGCCTGCTGCCCCGCTTTGGCATGGACGTCACCCTGGCCCACCCCGAGGGCTACGACCTCATGCCCGAGGTCGTCGAGCGCGCCAAGGGCTATGCCGCCGAGTCCGGCACTACCTTTAAGCAGGTCAACACCATGGCCGAGGCCTTCGAGGGCGCCGACATCGTGATCCCCAAGAGCTGGGCTCCGTTTGCCGCCATGGAGAAGCGCACCAACCTGTACGCCGAGGGCGACGACGCCGGCATCGCCGCGCTCGAGAAGGAGCTGCTCGCCCAGAACGCCACCCATCAGGACTGGTGCTCTACGACCGAGCTCATGGAGAAGACTGCCAACGGCCAGGACACCATCTTTATGCACCCGCTGCCCGCCGACATCTCCGGTGTCTCTTGCGAGCACGGCGAGGTTAACGCCGACGTCTTCGACATGCACCGCGTGGGCATGTACAAGGAGGCCAGCTACAAGCCGTATGCCATCGCTGCCATGATGTTCCTGCAGAAGGTTGCCGATCCCGCCGCTACCCTCAAGGCCCTCGACGAGCGTAACACCGCCCGTTGGCTCCAGGCCTAAAGCCGGGCTGAGGTAAGCCATGTAAAGGGGGCGCTCTGCCAACCGGCGGGGTGCCCCCCTTTTTGCATCGTGGGCGTGCGGGATAAGCGCTTTCGATGTGGATGCCCGCGGCGCGAGTTATGGGTACGATGGTTTCAGGGGAGGTATCACCATGAAACTTGGATGCGTCATTATGGCTTCGGGCGAGGGCAAGCGGTTTGGCTCTAACAAGATGCTTGCCGATATCTATGGCGAGCCGCTGATTGCCCGGACCATCGATTCGGTTCCCCGGGGCTTTGACGTCGTGGTTTCGACGCGTTGGCCCGAGGTCGCCCAGATTTGCGAGGACAAGCATTGCCCGTGCGTGCTGCACGATGGCGAGCTGCGCAGCGAAAGCGTCCGTGCGGGCCTTTCATGGGGAGTCGAACGCAACTGGAAAGGTTGCCTCTTTTTGCCGGGCGACCAGCCGCTCGTGAGTTCGGGTTCTTTTGAGGCTATGGTTCGTGCGTTTGACGAGTGTGGCCGCAAGCATCCGGTGCGTCTTGCGTGCAACGGTGAGCCTTCGAGCCCGGTGCTCTTTCCGGCGGAACTGTTCGATGCACTCATGTGTCTTGAGGGCAAGGACGGCGGCGGTTCGATCCTCAAGGACCGTACCGACGTGGTGCTGGTCGAGGCGCGTGCATACGAGCTGTGGGACGTCGATACCGCCAAGGGACAGCAACGCATAACGGAGCATATCGCCGCCTGCTCGTATTTTGATCGCGTGGCCAACTGCAACAATCAATAAGGAGCAATTATGATCATCATCAAAAACGGCGCGCTCGTGACGCCCCAGGGGCTTCGCCGTGCCGATCTTGCCATGGATGGCGATAAGATCGTGCGGATCGCCGCGGCGATTGAGCCGGGCGAGGGCGATACCGTCCAGGACGCCACCGACTGTTGGGTGTTCCCCGGCTTTATCGACGGCCACACGCACATGCAGTGCTGGACCGGCATGGATTGGACAGCCGATAGCTTTGAGACCGGCACGCGCGCGGCTGCCTGCGGCGGCACGACGACCATCGTGGACTACGCGACGGCCGATCGCGGCGTGACTATGCCCGATGCCTTGGCCGAGTGGCATCGCCGCGCCGACGGAACCTGCACGGCCAACTACGCCTTTCATATGGCACTCGCCGAGTGGAACGAGCGCAACCGCGCCGACCTTTCGGCCATGCGCGAGGCGGGCGTATCGTCGTTCAAGACCTACTTTGCCTATGACCACCTGCGCTTGGACGATGCCGAGACGCTCGAGGTACTGGAGGAGCTCAAGCGCGTGGGCGGTATCCTGTGCGTGCATTGCGAGAACGGCACGCTCGTGAACGAGCTGCAGAAGCGCGTGTACGAGCAGGGGATTCATGGGCCCGAGGGGCATGCGCTCAGCCGTCCGGACGTGTGTGAGGCCGAGGCCGTGAGCCGCCTGCTGTATCTGGCGCACTTGGCCGGGGACGCTCCGGTCAACGTGGTGCACCTTTCGACCAAGCTGGGGCTCGAGGCCATCCGTGCCGCCAAGGCGCGCGGGCAGAAGAACATTTATGTCGAAACCTGCCCTCAGTATCTGATGCTCGACGATACTTGCTACCTGGAGCAGGGCGAGGACGGCTTTGCGGGCGCCAAGTACGTGATGAGCCCGCCGCTGCGCCATGCCGGTGACCGTGCCGCGCTGCGCGAGGCGCTTGTGGCCGGCGAGATCGATACTATTGCGACCGATCATTGCAGCTTTAACCTGCACGGTCAAAAGGACCGCGGACGCGACGATTTCCGCGCGATTCCCAACGGCGGGCCCGGCGTGGAGTATCGTCCCGTCGCGATTGCCACGAGCTTTGAGGGACAGCTGGGTCCCGAGGATCTGTGCCGCTTGATGAGCGAGAACCCGGCGCGCGTCTTTGGCATGTATCCGCGCAAGGGCTGTCTTGCCGAGGGCGCCGATGCCGACGTGTGCGTGTGGGATCCCAAGGCGCGCTGGACCATTAGCGCGGCGACGCAACATCAGGCTGTGGACTACACGCCGCTCGAGGGCTTTGAGGCACATGGCCGCGCCAAGGCCGTGTTTGTGAACGGCGTGCTGGCGGCACGCGATGGCGAGCCCACCGGAGCCCAACCCGGCCGCTACGTGCCCCGCTAACAGGAAGATCGCCGGATTCCCCTCCGCAGTTGCGGTGGAATAGTTCCTGTTTAGCCGCCAAATAGGCCGTTTCAGGAACTATTCCACCGCAACTTATAGGTCTTCTGGGGCAGCGCCGGCTACTTGAGGCTGCTGGCGACGACGGGGTGGCCGAGGGTGGCCTCAAAGCGGCCTGCCATAGCCGGGTCGCTGAGCGTGTCGAGTTGGTTGAGCATGACGCGAGCGGTGTCGAGTCTAAGCTCTTGCATCTCGGCATTGAGCACCCGGGCGACGCGCTCGGGCGTGGCGATGTCGGTGAGCTCGCAGCCGCAGCGCTCGCAAAAGAGCTCGGGGCGGTGGACGGCTTCGTTGATGGACTTGCCGAATCCCGAGGCGCCGACGAGCCAGACGACGTTGGCCGTGCCAGAGGGAATTACCGGCTCCCAGGCGGCGTGGGCCTTGAGCGGGAGCCGCTTGCTGCCGTCCGCCTCGGCCAGGACGTAGTCAAAGCGCTGCGCCAGCTGGTCGAGCGGCTCGGCGGGGGCGGAGAGCTTGCCTGTCTCCGGGTCCAAAACACCCGCCTGGCAGATGCTTCCCCGTACAAGCCCCGCGCAGGCCTCGCAGGTGCAGCCTGTGGCGTGTAAGGCACCCGGCTTCCAGGGCGCAGCGTCCAGACGACGGCTCGACCCGTCCCATGGCACGCCGGCGACGGGAAACATGTGCGTGGTGGTGCAGAGGAGCACGCGGCCGCCGGCACGCATAAGCTCAAGGCCGAGCGTCTTTAGCAGGGTCGACTTGCCACCGCTGCCGATGATCGCGGTAATGCCCGGCTCAATCTTGAGCGTGGAGGCAAGGCCGCCGTTAACCGTTTCCATCTGTTCACCGCCGTATAATGCTGTGATAAGAAATAATCATTAGCGTAGCGGCAGAACCGCTTTTGCTCTGCTCAAACCGTAGCACAGGGAGGTGCCCCGGGAATGCTCGTTTATGTTCGCGGCGCAGGCGATATCGCCACGGGCGTGGCTGCTCGTCTGGTGCGCGCCGGCGTGTCGGTCGTCATGGCCGATATCGCGGTCCCCACGTGCATCCGTCGCACGATCAGTTTTTGCGAGGCCATTCGCCTGGGAGAGGTCCAGGTCGAGGGCATTCGTGCTCGCTTGGCGCAAACGCCGGCCGAGGCGCTTGCAATTATCGAGGCGGGGGATGTCGCCGTGGTGGTGGACCCCCGGGCACAGATGCTCGGCGAGCTTAAGCCCGCGGCCGTGGTCGACGCGATTCTGGCCAAGCGCAATCTGGGCACCACGCGCGACATGGCTCCTGCCGTCATCGCGGTAGGGCCGGGCTTTACCGCGCCGGTTGATTGCGATGCCGTGGTCGAGACTATGCGCGGGCATTTTTTGGGCCGCGTCATTACCCAGGGCTCGCCCCAGCCCAACACGGGCGTGCCGGGCATGATCGGCGGATACGGCAAGGAGCGTGTTATCCACAGCCCCGCCGCCGGCGTGTTTAGGTCCGACCGCGCGATCGGCGACATCGTGAGTGCCGGCGATGTGATCGGGTATGCGGGTGATACTCCCATGGTCACGCAGATTGACGGCTGCTTGCGCGGCCTTTTGGCCGACGGCGTTCAGGTGACCGAGGGCTTTAAGTGCGCCGACGTCGACCCGCGCGGCGATGCCAGCTATATCAACTATATTTCGGACAAGGCGACGTCGGTCGGCGGCGGCGTACTCGAGGCGCTCGCCATGCTCACCGGTGTATTCCAGGGATAGGAAATTGCAATGGAAAAGCTCGATGTGGTGAATGCTGCGCTTGGCGCTCTGAAGGCTGGTAAGACGTGCGAGCTGGTGGTAGTTGCCGGTACGGCAGGGTCATCGCCGCGCGGCGTGGGCGCCTGGATGGCCGTCTTTGCCGATGGCAGCCAAGCGGGCACCATCGGCGGCGGCAAGATTGAGCTCTTTGCGCTGGACGAGGCGCGCGAGCTGCTGGCCGCAGGGCAATCGCGTCTGGTCCGCTACACCATGGGCGGCGAGAACTCCGATACTGGCATGATCTGCGGCGGAGCCATCTGCCTGTGCTATCTGCACCTGGATGTATCGCAGGTGCCGTTGTTCCAGTCGGTTGCCGACGTTTTGGCCTATCGGCGCATCGGCGACTTCGTCATCGACTTTGAACCGTTTGTCACCCAGGCGATCGAGGGCGATGTGGCCGAGTACCATGGCGAGGCATCGCGCCGCACCATAATGGGCTGCCCCGAGCTTTCGCTGGTGGAGGAGGGGAGTAAGGTCACCTACACCAACGCCGCCTCCGAGATTCCCCCGGCGCACATCGAGACGCTCTGCCCCGAGGGCCTGACCTATATCTTTGGCTGCGGCCACGTGGGCGCCGCGACGGCGCGGGTGCTCACGGCGGCGGGCTTTGCCGTCGTGGCTTGTGACGACCGCCCCGGTACGCTGACCCCCGAATGGGTGCCCGGTGTCTACGATCGACGCCTGGTCGATTACAAGAACCTGAGCGAGCTGTGCCCCATCGGTCCGCGCGACTTGGTGGTCGTTGCCACGGCGGGTCACAAGTCCGATATCGACGTGGTGATTCAGGCGATGCGCGCCAAGCCCGCCTATTTGGGTTGCCTGGGTTCGCGCCGTAAGACGGCCTTTGTGCGCGCCCGCCTGGAGCAGGAGGGCTTTACGCAGGAGCAAATCGACGAGCTGCACCTTCCGATTGGCGTTGCCATCGAGGCGGAGGACCCCGAGGAGATCGCTATCTCCATCGCCGCCGAGATGATCCACCTGCGCCGCACCAAACTCGTCCCCCGCAAGCGCTAATCGCATCCCCATCAATAAGTTGCGGTGAAATACGGACTGTTTAAGCTTGTTAAGCCGTCAAACAGTCCCTATTTCACCGCAACTGGTGTTTGACCTCGGGGGATGCAGGATTGCGGGTCAAAATGCTACCTGCGTCATATGCCCTATAATGGGCGCCCGTTGAGCGGCATGGGGCCGCTGCCTGGGGTATGGGAGGCACAAATGGCAGAGCCGGCAGCAGGGGATGCCCTGTTCGAGCGTACGGGAAAAGTTTCGTTTGTGCAGGTATTGCCCCATGCACTGCAGCATGTGCTGGCGGCATTCGCGGGTATCGTCACGCCCGCTATCATCATCGCGTCGGTCTGTGGCTTTACCCCTCAAGAGGAAGCCGCTGTCATCCAGGCGTCGCTCGTCCTCTCGGCGCTCGACATTTTCCTTCAACAGTTCCCCATAAAAGGTGTCGTCGGTTCGGGCCTGCCCATCGTGATGGGCGCGAGCTTTACCTTTGTGCCGGCGCTCAAGGCGGTCGGTCTCGAGCTCGGCTTCGAGGCCGTGCTGGGCGCTCAAGTTATCGGCGGCGCGCTCGTCGTGCTTTTCGGCCTGCTGTTTAAGCGCGTAAGCTTTCTGTTTCCGGCCCCGGTGCTCGGCACCGTCATCTTTGTGATCGGCCTGTCTCTGTGCCCGGTCGCTGTGGCTTCTATGGCGGGCGGGGAGGGTGCTGCCGATTTTGGCAGCGTCACCAACTGGGCCGTCGCGCTCGTGACGTTTGTCGTCACCTTTATGGCCGGCAACTATGGCAAGGGCGCGCTCAAGTTGGGCAGTATCCTGGCCGGCATCTGCGCGGGCTTTGTTTTGGCTGCGGTGCTGGGCATGGTCGATTTCTCGGCCATCGCGACCGCCAGCTGGTTTGCTCCGCCGGCACTCGGCGCCCATCGTCTGGTGTTCGATCCGGCAGCATGTGCCGTGGTAGGCGTCGTCGCCATCGTCAACGCCGTGCAGGTTATGGGAGAGTTTGCCGCCGTGTCCTCTGCTGCGCTCGATACCCCCGCGACCGATAGTCAGATCTCGGGCGGATTGATTGCCAATGGCCTCGTCGGTATGCTTTCGGGCTTTTTGGGCGGCGTCCCCACGGCAACCTTTGGCCAGAATGTGGGTATCATCGCCGAGAACAAGGTCGTCAACCGTATGGTCTTTACGCTCGCGGCTGCCATCTTGCTCATCGCGGGCCTACTGCCCAAGTGCGCGGCGGTGCTCACGTCCATTCCGCAGCCGGTTATCGGCGGCGCCACCATTGGCGTGTTCGCGACCATCGGCATGAATGGCGTGGTCATGTTTGCCCGCCACGGCCTGTCTCAGCGCGACACTACGCTCATGGGTCTCTCCATCGCCTTTGGCACGGGCATTGAGCGCACGGCCGGTGCGCTTGCCGGCGCTGGATTCCCCGCATGGGTCGACACCGTTTTTGGCGGATCCTCCATTGCCGTCGCCGCACTTGTCGCCGTCGTCCTCAACCTGGTCCTGCCCCGCCAAAAATAACGTCCCATATATGAGTTGCGGTGAAATACGGACTGTTTAAGCCTGTTAGGCCGCCAAACAGTCCCTATTTCACCGCAACTGCTTTTTGGGATCCATTTGTGCGGGGGAGTTGTGGAGTTGTGCAGGCAGACGAGGTTTTTCTGGAAATACGCTCCCGATGCGCGTATAGTACCGATTGTTTTGTCGGCTCCTGCTGCGTCGAGTCCAAACCGCAAAATGCCATGAGCGGTGCGGATGCAGTCAGGAGGCACGAGGACAACCCACCGTGGCCACGCCCCGTGCTTAAAACCCCAAGAAGGAGTGAACAATGGCAGAAGAGAAGTATGTGCCGCGTCTGAAGACCAAGTACAACAACGAGGTCAAGCAGCAGCTTCAGGACAAGTTCCAGTACGAGAACGTCATGATGATCCCCAAGTTTGAGAAGATCGTCGTGAACATGGGTGTCGGCGAGGCCGCTACCGATTCCAAGGCCATCGACGGTGCCGTGCGCGACCTGCGCGCCATCACCGGCCAGCAGCCGATGATCACCCGTGCCCGTAAGTCCATCGCTACCTTCCGCCTGCGCGCTGGTATGCCGATCGGCTGCAAGGTTACCCTGCGTGGCGACCGTATGTGGGAGTTCTTCGATCGTCTGACCTCCGTCGCGATCCCCCGTATCCGCGACTTCCGCGGCATCTCCGCCAAGAGCTTCGACGGCCGTGGTAACTTCTCCATGGGCGTCACCGAGCAGCTCATCTTCCCCGAGATCGACTTCGATTCCGTCGATCACCAGCGTGGTATGGACATCACTTTCGTGACCACCGCCAACACCGATGAGGAGGCCAAGGCCCTTCTGGACGCCTTCGGTTTCCCGTTCAAGAAATAGGTTCACCTGCCCTAAAAGCGCCGTTTCCACAAGGGAGCGGCGCTTGGGGCGAACAATACTCTATGTGAGGAGGATATAAGTGGCTAAGACATCGATGATCGTCAAGTGCAATCGCAAGCAGAAGTTCTCTACTCGTGAGTACACGCGCTGCCAGCGCTGCGGCCGTCCGCACTCTGTGTACCGCAAGTTCGGCCTGTGCCGTGTCTGCTTCCGTGAGCTTGCACTCAAGGGCGAGCTTCCCGGCGTTAAGAAGGCCAGCTGGTAAGTCACTACCAGCGTTTCAAGCATCCGTTTGGAACAGGGAAAACGCGCTAGTTAGGCTTTGCCGTTAAGGGCGGCGAAGAACCAAGAGCACGTGTTCATCAAGAACGAAGGAGAATCTGTATGAACCTTACAGACCCGATCGCAGATATGCTTACGCGCATCCGTAACGCTAACTCTGTGAACAAGGCCACGGTCTCCATGCCGAGCAGCAAGAAGCTCGTCGAGATCGCTCGTGTTCTGCACGAGGAGGGCTACATCGAGGGCTACGATGTCGAGGACACCGTTCCCCAGAAGACTCTGCACATCACGCTTAAGTATGGTCCCAAGAAGGCTAAGGTCATCAACGGCATCCGCCGCATTTCCAAGCCGGGCCTGCGTAAGTACACCGGCGTTGCCGACATGCCCCGCGTCCGCGGTGGCCTTGGTACCGCCATTATTTCCACCAGCCATGGCGTCATGACCGACCGCGATGCTCGCAAGCACAACGTCGGCGGCGAGATCATCGCTTACGTCTGGTAATTCGCTCGGTAGGTAGAAGGAAAGGAGATCACCGTGTCTCGTATCGGTAATAAGCCTGTCCAGATTCCCGCCGGAGTCGAAGTGGCAGTCAACGGCAACAACGTTGTCGTCAAGGGCCCCAAGGGCCAGCTCGAGCTCGATGTCTTTGAGAAGCTCGCTATCAACGTCGAGGACAACGTCCTCACCGTTTCCCGTCCCGACGACGAGCGTGAGACCCGTGCCCGCCACGGCCTCACCCGCGCCCTCATCCACAACATGGTTGTCGGCGTTTCCGAGGGCTTCGAGAAGAAGCTCGAGCTCGCCGGCGTCGGTTACCGCGTGCAGCAGAAGGGTAAGAACCTCGAGTTCTCCCTGGGCTTCTCGCACCCCGTGATCGTCGAGGCTCCCGAGGGCATTACCTTCGAGGTTCCCGACAACACCCACGTGAACGTCAAGGGTATCAACAAGCAGCAGGTCGGTCAGATCGCCGCTGAGATCCGCGGTCATCGTCCTCCCGAGCCTTACAAGGGCAAGGGTATCCACTATGTTGGCGAGCACATCCGCCGCAAGCTGGGTAAGGCCGCCAAGTAGTCGTAACCGACTCACTCGCATAAGACCAGCACCCCGTCAGGTGCTGGCAAGATCAACCTTTTTAGGAGTTTACGTATGAACAAGCATAAGGCGAAGCTGGAAGGCCTCAAGCGTCGTCAGCGTCGTGTTCGCGGCAAGGTCTCGGGTACCGCCGAGCGTCCGCGTCTTCGCGTGACCCGTACTAACGCCAACATCTATGCCCAGATCATCGACGACAGCAAGGGCTCCAGCCTGACGCTCGTCTCTGCCTCGACCCTCGAGGCCGAGTTCAAGGGCACCCACACCTCGAACAAGGAGGCTGCGGAGAAGGTCGGTCAGCTCGTTGGCAAGCGCGCCATCGAGGCCGGCATCACCAAGGTCGCCTTCGATCGTGGTGGCCGTATCTACCATGGCCGCGTCAAGGCCCTCGCCGACGGTGCTCGTGCCGCCGGTCTCGAGTTCTAGGAGGTATGTAGCACATGGCTCGTAATCAGAAGCAGCAGCGCGAGGCCTCCGAGTTCGAGGAGCGCGTCGTTTACATCAACCGCGTGTCGAAGACCGTCAAGGGTGGTCGTCGCATGAGCCTCGTCGCTCTCGTCGTCGTTGGCGACGGCAAGGGCAACGTCGGCGTTGGCATGGGCAAGTCCGCTGAGGTGCCCATGGCCATCTCCAAGGCATCTCTCGATGCCAAGAAGAACATGTTCCACGTGCCGGTGACCGAGCAGGGCACCATCCCGCACGAGGTTCTCGGCCACTTTGGTGCCGGCCGCATCATCATCAAGCCCGCTGTCGAGGGTACCGGCGTTATCGCCGGCGGCGCTGTGCGTCCCCTCTTTGAGCTTGCTGGCATCAAGAACGTCCTGTCCAAGTCCCTCGGTACCGACAACGGCCTCAACATCATCAAGGCTGCCGTCGAGGGCCTCAAGGAGCTCTCCAGCCCTGAGGACGTCGCGGCTCGCCGTGGCCTGACGGTCTCCGAGATGTTCGTCGGTAAGGAGAACTAAGCATGGCTGACACCATCAAGATCAAGCAGGTCCGCAGCACCAACGGTTGCAAGCAGGACCAGGTCCGTACTGTCCGTGCCCTCGGTCTCCACAGGATCCGCGAGGTTCGCGAGATTGCTGACAACGAGTCCGTCCGCGGCATGATCTTCAAGGTCAAGCACCTTGTCGAGATTGTAGAGGAGTAGCAAATGCAGCTTCACGATCTTACTCCCGCGCCCGGTTCCACCAAGAACCGCAAGCGCGTCGGCCGTGGCAATTCTTCGGGTCACGGCACCACTTCTGGCCGCGGTCAGAAGGGCCAGGGTTCCCGCTCTGGTGGCACCAAGGGTGCCGGCTTCGAGGGTGGCCAGACTCCGCTGGCTATGCGCCTGCCCAAGCTTCCGGGCTTCCGTAACCCCCGTCGTATCGAGTACACCGCTGTTAACGTTGAGCGTCTCGAGCGTAAGTTCGAGGACGGCGCTGTGATCGACGGTGCCGCTCTTAAGGCCGCTCGCATCACCAAGAGCGAGTTCGAGCCCGTCAAGGTGCTCGGCAATGGTGAGCTCACCAAGAAGTTCACGGTCAAGGTCGACAAGGTCAGCGCTTCTGCGCAGGCCAAGATCGAGGCCGCCGGCGGAAAGGTCGAGCTGCCGTGCTAAATGGTCTTAAGAATGCTTTCCGCATCAAAGAATTGCGCGAAAAGATTCTTTTTACCATAGCTATGCTCGTCGTGTACCGCATTGGTGCGCACGTTCCTGTGCCCGGCATTCCCTTCCAGGGGATGCTGGGCCTTTTCTCGACCGATAACAATTCGGTCGCCGCAGGTGCTATGGCCCTCCTGAATCTTTTCTCTGGCGGCGCGTTGAGCTATGTGTCGGTGTTTTCGCTGGGCATCATGCCTTACATCACCAGCTCGATCATCCTCCAGATGCTCCAGGCCGTCGTGCCTTCCCTGCATGAGCTTGCTCGCGAGGGCGAGGTCGGTCAGACCAAGATTACGCAGTATTCGCGTTACCTCACCCTGGCTCTGGCAATCCTCAACTCCGTTGGTTACCTCTTCCTCTTTAAGAGCTTCGGCATCAGCTTCAATGGCGCTGGCGCTCCCGAGATCATCTTCGACCTCATGATCGTCGGCACGCTCACTGCGGGCGCCATGCTGATCATGTGGATTGGTGAGCTCATCACCCAGCGCGGTATCGGCAATGGCATGTCGCTGATCATCTTCGCGAACATCATGGCCGGTCTGCCGCAGGCTATCTTCTCCAGCACCGAGGGCAATGCCGGTGGCATCATCACCATGGTGATCATCTGCGCCATCATCCTGCTGGTTATCCCGTTGATTGTTTTCCTTGAGCGCGGCCAGCGCCGCATCCCGGTCTCCTACGCTAAGCGCGTCGTGGGCCGTCGCATGATGGGTGGCCAGACCACCTACCTGCCCATCAAGGTCAACACCGCGGGTGTCGTGCCGATCATCTTCGCTTCGGCGCTGCTGTACTTCCCGGCTCAGATTGCCGTGTTCTTCCCCGGCATCGGCTGGATCCAGGCAGTTGCCTCTGCGCTTTCGCGCGGCTTGCTCAACTGGGTGCTTAACGTTGTCCTCATCGTGTTTTTCGCGTACTTCTACACGTCCATGGTGTTCAACCCCGATGACACGGCCGACAACCTTAAGAAGCAGGGCGGCTTTATTCCGGGCGTGCGTCCGGGTAGGGCTACCGCGGCCTACATCAAGAACGCGCTCAACAAGATTACGCTTCCCAGCGCTGTCTTTTTGGCGCTCATCGCCATCGTGCCTTCGATCATCTTCTCCTTTACGGGTAACCAGCTAATCCAGGCATTTGGCGGCACGTCCATCCTCATCATGGTCGGCGTCGTGCTCGACACGGTCGATAAGCTCGAAGGCCAGATCAAGATGTATGATTACGATGGATTCTTTAAATAGGCTAGAGGAGGATTGCTCATGAACCTCGTATTGCTCGGAGCTCCGGGTGCCGGTAAGGGTACCGTCGCACAGGAGCTCGTCGCCGAGTTTGGCGTCGCTCACATTTCCACGGGCGACCTGCTGCGTGCTGCCGTCAAGGGTGGCACCGAGCTTGGTATTCAGGCTAAGAAGTACATGGACGCTGGCGAGCTCGTTCCCGATCAGCTCGTGATCGACCTTGTCAAGGAGCGCCTTGCCGCCGATGACGCCCAGCAGGGCTTCATCCTCGACGGCTTCCCGCGCAACACC
>CABUUD010000016.1 GCA_902494585.1 uncultured Collinsella sp.
CCGAGGAAGGGCACCCGCCCGGAGCAGGCCCCAGCGCGAGACCGTCCCGGATGCCTACTTACTCGTTGTCGCCCGCGGTCATCTGGGTTGCGGAGAGGGCGCCGTCGGCTGCGGTTGCGGCAGCGGCGTCGGGCCAGACCCAGTCGGTGAAGGCCGGGTGATCGTAGCCCTCGTCGCAAGCGAACTCGAAGGCCTCGGTGCGGAAGGCCTCCCACTCGTTGATCTGCTCGGCAAACTTATCGGCATCGACCATGCGCAGCACGTCGGCAGCCAGGGCCCAGCGGTCCATGTTGTTCAGGCGCAGCATGTCGAACGGCGTGGTCGTGGAGCCCTTCTCCTCGTAGCCGTGAACGCGGAAGGCGTCGTGGCCGGGGCGGTTCCAGATCAGGCGGCGAATCGTGCCGGCATAGGCGTGGAAGGCAAAGAGGACGGGCTTCTCGCCGCAGCCGAAGAATTCAGCCCAGCGCTCGTCGCTGATGGCCTGGTCGTTCTCGCAGACGTTCTGGATCTTGAGCAGATCGACCACGTTGACGAACCACACCTTAATGCCCAGCTTGCGCAGCATATCGGTTGCAGACAGGGCCTCGAGCGTCGGCACGTCGCCGCACGTGGCGACCACGACGTCAGCCTCGGCGAGCGAGTCGGCAGTCGATGCCCACTCCCAGGTCGCCACGCCCTCGGCGAGCTCGGACTTGGCCTCGTCGACCGTCTGGAAGGTGGGGGCGGGCTGCTTGCCGCAGAAGATAGCGTTGACGCAGTCGGTGGACTGGTAGACGCGCTCGGCAACGGCAAGCGCCATGTTGGCGTCGGCCGGATAGTAGGCATTCACGATGTGCGTGTCGTTGGCCTTGTTGAGCAGCAGGTCGATAAAGCCGGGGTCCTGATGTGAGAAGCCGTTGTGGTCCTGGCGCCAGACATGGCTCGACAGCAAAATGTTGAGACCGCTGATGGGAGCACGCCACGGAATCTCGCGCTTGGTGGCCTCGAGCCATTTGCAGTGCTGGTTGACCATGGAATCGACCACGTGGACAAAGCTCTCGTAGGAGCTCCACACGCCGGAGCGGCCGGTGAGCACGTAGGCCTCGAGGAAGCCCTCGCACTGATGCTCGGACAGCTGCTCGACAACCTTACCGGAACCGGCCAGCAGCTCGTCGTTGGCATCGTCCTCGTAGAAGCCGGCATCCCACTGCTTCTTGGTCACCTTGTAGGCAGCCTGCAGGCGGTTGGACGCGGTCTCATCGGGACCGAAGATACGGAAATCGTCCATGTTCTTGGCCAGAACGTCGGCAGTGTACTCGCCAAAGACGCGGGCGGCCTCGGTGGAGCCCCAGCCGTGGCCCTTGCTTGCGACGGGAATCTCGTGGGCATGAATATCGGGAAGTTCAAGCTCGCGGCGCACCTTGCCGCCGTTTGCATTGGGGTTGGCGCCAATGCGCAGCTCGCCGGTCGGCATAAAGGCCGTCACCTCGGGGCGCACCTGACCCTCGGGCGTAAAGAGCTCCTCGGGCTTGTAGGAGCGCAGCCACTCGCGCAGCACGCGGAAGTGCTCGTGGGTGTCCTTGGCACTCGCCAGCGGCACCTGATGGGCGCGCCAGGAATCCTCGGTCTTCTTGCCGTCGATCTGCTTGGGGCAAGTCCAGCCCTTGGGCGTACGGAACACGATCATGGGATAGGCCGGACGGACCACGGTCTCGCCCGCAGTGGCCTGAGCCATAGCGGTGGCCTTGATGTCGCAGATCTCGTCAAAGACCTGCTCAAACAGGGCAGCGAAACGCGCATGAATGCTTGCGTGGCTCTCGTCGTCAAAGCCGGCGACAAAGAAGTGCGGCTTATAGCCCATGCCCTCAAAGAACTTGGCGAGCTCTTCGTCGGACACGCGGGCGAGGATGGTGGGGTTGGCAATCTTGTAACCGTTGAGGTGCAGGATCGGCAGGACGATACCGTCGGTTGCCGGGTTCACGAGCTTGTTGGACTGCCAAGAGGTCGCGAGCGGGCCGGTCTCGGACTCGCCGTCGCCCACCACGGCCACGGCCAGCAGGCTCGGGTTGTCCATAACGGCACCGTAAGCGTGGCTGAGCGTGTAGCCGAGCTCGCCGCCCTCGTGGATGGAACCGGGCGTCTCGGGCGCAAAGTGGCTCGGGATGCCGCCGGGATAGGAGAACTGGCGGAAGAACTTCTGAAGGCCTGCCTCGTCATTGGTGATGTCGGGGCGGATCTCACGGTAGGTGCCGTCGAGCAGCGACTGGGCGGTGCCGGCGGGGCCACCGTGACCCGGGCCCATCAAAAAGATAGCATTCTGGTTGTGGTCGGCGATCAGACGATTGACGTGACCGAACAGGAAGTTGATGCCGGGCGTGGTGCCCCAGTGGCCAACCAGGCGGTGCTTAACGTCCGGACGACCGAAGTCGCGCACCTCACCGGTTTTCTCATCAACAAAGTCGGGGCGCATTAGCGGGTTAGAACGAAGGTAGATCTGACCGACGGACAGATAGTTCGATGCGCGCCAATACAGGTCGACGCCCTCGAGCTCGGAAGCCGGAACCTCATGTCCCAGTTTTTGCCACGGCGTCCCCAGTGTTTTAGCCATTGTTTATGTCCCTTCGCTGTGCGGTCACCCTCCGATACGGCAACCTTTCGTTGGGACTAGTATATTTGCTAAAACGTTTTATCATGGTGAAAAAACGTTTTATCATCGCTGCCTGTTCACAGGCAAGCAAAACCAGACCTTCACCTGCGATATCATCTATCACAGGCGCTCCACATTCACTTTGTGCGAATTGATAAACGTGTTTAGTTGTGTTTAGTAAGCTCGAGCACGCTGCCCTTTACGATGAGCGCGGGCTCCAAAACAACCTCTTCGGCACGCCTGCCGCCCTTGCCGGCAAGGCGCTTGGACATACAGCCAAAAGCGTGTTCGGCAAGCACGCCGGGGTCCTGCTCGATCGCGGTCAACGCCGGCTCAAAGAGAACGTCGGCTGCCGAGTTGTCATAGCTTACGACCGAGATATCGCCCGGAATGCTCTTCCCCATCTCGTGCAGGCGCTTGAGTAGGCCCAACGCAATGTTATCCGAGCTTGCGAAAACGGCGGTGGCGTCAGTCGCCAGCACCGCCTCCGATGCCTCGTAGGCACTCGGAATGTAATATTCGCTCTCAAACTCCAAGCGCGCGTCGATGGGCAGGCCCACTTCGCGCAGAGCGCGCTCATAGCCGGCAAGACGCTTACGACCTGTATTGGAACGGCGTGCGTTAACCAAGCAGGCAATGCGGCGGTGACCCTGTTCGATCAGATAGCGCGTGGCCATATAGCCACCCATCTCGTGATCGAACATCACCTTGTCACACTCGAGTCCCTCAATCGCACGGTCAACCATTACCGCCGGGATGGGCAGGTGGCTGACTTCCTCGCGCAGAGCGCGGTCGTCCGAGAACTCGTCGCCCACGACCAGGAACACACCATCGACGCCGCGCGTCACCAGCTGGCGCAGCAACTCAAGATCGTCCTCAGCACTTCCGCCCGAACTGGTAATAAAGAGTGCGTAACCGTCCTCGCGGCAGCGCTTTTCCAGGCTGCCGGCGAGCGAGGCAAAAAAGCGGCTCTCGATATTGGGCACGATAAGACCCAGGGTGCGCGATTCGCGCATGACCAGGCTGCGCGCGATCTGGTTGGGAACATAATGGTTTTGCGCAGCGACTTCCTTGATGCGCTTGCGGTTTTCTTCCGAGATGCGGCAAGGTCGGTTGTTAAGGACAAGCGAGACCGACGAGGGGGAAAGCCCCACCTCCTGGGCAATCTGCTTGAGAGTAACCTTGTTGCCCATCTCGCTCCTTCCGAGTATTCGCGCAATCTCTTGAAAGTATAGCGACCGTCCCTCTACCTCGATGATAAACACTTTACCAATCCGGTAAACGGCACTTTTATCGCCGCCAGCGCAAGCCGATTGGTGCATTGGGGTCAGGTTACTTTGCACCAAATCCATCCGGGTGGGGTATATTGCATTCGATTGATGGGAACGACCACCATAAGGCGGATATTCGTATGCACGAGAATGACTTTTTTAACGAGGACCTGCTCTGCGCGCTCGCCGGTGTTGCCGGCGAGGACAACGTGCTCATGAGCGAGCCCATGCGCGAGCACACCACGTTTAAGATCGGCGGTCCGGCCGATGTCTTCGTCACGCCCGACACCGAGCAGGGCCTCGTCGCCACGCTCGACACCTGCTACCGTTGCGACCTGCCGCTTACCGTCGTGGGCAACGGTTCCGATCTGCTCGTCGGCGACAAGGGCATCCGCGGTGTCGTCGTGGCACTGGGCGAAGGCCTCTCTAACATCACCGTCGACGGCACGCATGTTACGGCAGCAGCCGGCGCGCTACTCTCGGACGTGGCGGCAGCGGCAGCCGAGGCTGGCCTTACCGGCATGGAGCCCATCTCGGGCATCCCCGGCTCGATCGGCGGCGCCTGCTATATGAACGCCGGTGCCTACGGCGCCTGCATGGCCGACGTGCTGGAGTCCGTGCGCGTCTACAAGCCTGCTCGCCAGCTCGACGACGGTACCCGCGGCAGCGGTAACATCATCGAGTTCGATGTCGATGAGCTCAAACTAGGCTATCGCAAGAGTCGCATCGCCGACGACGGCTTTATCGTACTCTCGGCAACCTTCAACCTCGCCCCGGGCAACGCCGCGATGATCAAGGCCGACATGGACGATTACCGCCAGCGCCGCGAGGACAAGCAGCCGCTCGACATGCCGAGCGCCGGCTCCACCTTCAAGCGCCCCGAGGGCTACTTTGCCGGCAAGCTCATCATGGACGCCGGCCTGCGCGGTCACGCCATCGGCGGTGCGCAGGTAAGCGAAAAGCACTGCGGTTTTATCGTCAACGCCAACCACGCCACCGCCGCCGACGTTGACGAACTCATCCGCCACATCCAAACAACCGTCAAAGGCCAATTCGACGTAGACCTAGAACCCGAAGTCCACCGAGTAGGCGAATTTTTATAGCCCGCTCGCCGCGGTCCACTTTAATTAATAACGGGACAAGTGACGTAGCTCACTTGTCCCGTTTTCATTTATTTGCGAAGAACATCGGCCATCCGCAGGATTGAAATCATCGACCGATAAGTGAGTTCCACCTTTTCGCCCGCAAGCAGTCGTTTCGAGCCAATCTCATCTAGCCCCACAAGCCGAGAAAACAGCAAGCTACTCATCGTGCCCTCGTCAATTGATTCCTTTATGGTCTTCAAAACGTCCGTATCATGAAGCGACGCCGAGCTGTAGGGGGCAACACGTGCGGAACTCTCAATTAACGACGAGACAAAAGGATGGAGATGCTTTGGACATAGTCCATCAAACACCACATCCCCATTGTCATCCGAGCCGACTAGTCGCCAACTATAATGATCGACCCAGTCGTCTCCGTCATATATGGTGTCCATGAGCAACTTCCCGTCTAGAGAGAAACCTGTTTGAACATCGGGGCGCAAGACCGCAATCCATATAGGACCCGCAGCAGCTCCAACCCAACGCACCACACGACAATTGTATATTGCGACTATTTTAGATCTACATGATCAGTTCGAGTTCGCAACAAGGCGATTATTGCAGCTAGGTTATATTTCATTTTCCACTTTGATGAGCCGTCGGCTCCAAATTCCAAAACCGAAGTCCACGGAGTCGATAATTTTATTTAAAAAGAAGGCCCCGAAAGGGGCCTTCGCCATCTTTATATCAGACAACCAGTCCGGTGTATCGCGCTTTGAACCCGGAAGGTCCGGGACTGCGGACGAGGCATAAGGTTGGTCGCGAGTTCCGCACGCAAAGAAGGCCACTTAATGTGGCCTTCGTCTTGCGCAGGACTGTAGAGCAGGCAACCTTATGCCTCGCCCGCAGTCCCGGACCAACCAGCTTCAAGCCGCAGTTACGACAGCGCAATACCGCCAAGCCAGCCCCAGCGCACGCCAGAGCCAGTGCCGTAGAACCCAATGAACGAGTCAAGCGACCTCGACGTGATGGCGCCCTCGTTACTCATAACGATGCCGCCGCCAACGTAGATGCCCACGTGGCCATAGATCAGGCCCGGTATGCCGGTACCGCTATGCGATGAGTCGGCCACGATCATGCCCACCTGCAGCGCCGAGCGATCGGAGCTATAGCACCAGGCGTTGAACATGTCACACGCGTTGCCGCCAAAATAGCCCACGCCGGCGTTACGGAAGACATTGGTAACCCACGCCGCGCACCAGTTCTGACCCGGCGAAGGCGTGGAGTAGCACGCGTTGACGACGGCCTGCTGCTTGCCCGAGCCGGCATTCTGCTGCGGAGTTCCGGGCGCATACGATCCACCGCCCGAGCTCGAACCACCCGAGTAGGAATTGTTCTTGTTCGCGGCGGCCGCGGCAGCGGCGGCGGCCTTCTTGGCAGCTTCCTCGGCCTGGGCGGCAGCGAGAATCTCTGAATCGCGCTGAGCCATGAGCTCCTTGACGTCGTCGGAAAGACCGCTCAGCACGGTCTGGACCTCTTGCTGCTTGGCCTGCATATCCTGCATCTGGGCAGTCTGCTGGTCCTTGAGCTTCTCCAAGTCGGCCTTCTGCGACTCGAGCTCGGTCTTTTGCGCATCGAGCTCTTCCTGGATGGTCTGAATGTCCTCGATGGCGTCGCGGTCGCTCTTGTTGATCTTCTCAACATAGTGCGCATTGGCGACGAGCTCCTCAAACGAACCCGAGGCGAGCAGCAGCGACAGGACGTTGGTGCCGCCCGACTTATAGCTGGCGGAAACGCGATCGGAAAGATCGTCGCGCTTCTTTTTGAGCTCGGCCTTCTTTTCGTCAATCTGCGCCTGCGTGCTGTCAATCTGGCCCTGTACGCCCTCGATATCGTTGAGGGTCTGGGCGTTCTTGTTGGCCAGCGCCGCGTATTCATTTGCGATGCTGTCGAGCTGGGCCTGGACCTCGTCAAGCTGAGCCTGGGCCGCATTGAGCTTGTCGGTGGTTTCCTTGGTGGCCTCCGCAGCATGGGCGCGAGCGGGCAGACCAAAAAGAACGGCTGCAGAAGCTGCGCCGAACAGGGCCTTGAGGGCAGTGCGACGCGAAAGCTCCTGGGAAAGGATGGAATCGCTGTTTGGTGACATATCTACTCCGTTACATGTTTATTTATATGTCGCTCAACTCATACATATTAGCGTACATCCGGCGCATCCCAACGATTTCCACGAACGGCAGCAAACCGTATGGTCGGCGGCTCGTATGCAAACGTCAAAGTCAAGGTTACGCCCACGCCAAACATTTCAATGAGTACGTTAGCATGTTCATCTGCTTTTCCTGCCCTGCATGTTTTGGGTGCCCCTGCCTGCGCTATACTCCCCTGAAGAAGTGTTCCTGATTCGATAGGAGACTACATGTCCAAAGCACTCGACCCCAAAGACACCTGCGTCCTCGTAACCGGTGGCGCCGGCTTTATCGGCTCGCACACCGTCGTTCAGCTGCTCGAGGGCGGCTACCAGGTCGTCATCGTCGACGACCTCTCCAACTCCAGCGCCGTCGCCGTCGACCGCGTCAAGACCATCGTGGGCGAAGAGGCTGCCAAGAACCTCACCTTCTACGAGGCCAACGTGCTCGACCGCGAGGCCATGAACAAGATCTTTGACACCCATCAGATCGACCGCGTCATCCACTTCGCCGGCTTTAAGGCCGTCGGCGAGTCGGTGAGCAAGCCCGTCGAGTACTACCACAACAACATCGAGAACACCCTGGTGCTCATCGACGTCATGCGCAACCATGGCTGCAAGTCCATCATCTTCTCGAGCTCCTCGACCGTCTACGGCGACCCGGACAACCCGCCCGTCACCGAGGAGGATCCTAAGAAGCCCGCGACCAACCCCTATGGTTGGACCAAGTGGATGATCGAGCAGATCCTTATGGACGTCCACACCGCGGACCCCGAGTGGGACGTCGTGCTGCTCCGTTACTTCAACCCCATCGGCGCTCATCCGTCGGGCCTGATCGGCGAGGACCCCAAGGGTATCCCCAACAACCTAGTGCCCTATGTCGCGCAGGTTGCCGTGGGCAAGCTCGAGGCCGTTCAGGTCTTTGGCAATGACTACCCCACTCCCGACGGCACGGGCGTGCGCGACTATATCCACGTTTGCGACCTGGCCTCGGGCCACGTTGCCGCCCTCAACTGGATGAACGGCAAGACCGGTGTCGAGATCTTTAACCTGGGCACCGGCACCGGCACCTCGGTACTCGAGGTCGTCGCCGCCTTCTCCAAGGCCTGCGGCAAGGAGCTGCCCTACGTGATTCGCGAGCGCCGTGCCGGCGATATCGCCGCCAACTGGTGCGATGCCTCCAAGGCCGAGCGCATGATGGGCTGGAAGGCCCAGTACGACATCGCGGACATGTGCCGCGATAGCTGGAACTGGCAGAGCCACAACCCCAACGGCTTCGCCGACGCCGAGTAGCAAAAACCTACATACCGTTCTTGCCCCGATCTCACGATGTGAGACCGGGGCTTTTTCATGCCACGTAACCATTCACCGAAATCCGCTCAACTTTTCCATCTTGCCCATACATGTTTAAACAACATGCTCTACAATAAGCATATCGAATTAGAAACTCGGGGACGGACTGTTTGTCCATCTGCAGGCCGGCCCCACTGCAAGAAGGATGGTGAGTGCCTTCATGGAACGTGCAAGCGGCGTCCTCATGCCCGTCTCATCTCTGCCCGGACCATACGGAATCGGCGGCTTTGGCTGGAATGCCTACGACTTCGTCGATTTTCTCGCCTCGTGCAAACAACATTACTGGCAGATTCTGCCCCTTACGACGACCAGCTATGGCGATTCGCCCTATCAGTCGTTCTCGGCCCGCGCAGGCAACCCCAACTTTATCGACTTTGCCGAGCTTATCGAGGCAGGGTACCTGGCGCAGCGCGATATCGATGGCGTGTATCTGGGATCCGACCCCAACAACGTCGACTACGGCGCCATCTTTGCTGGTCGCCGCCAAATCCTCGACCGTGCCGCTGAGCGCTTTGCCGCGGATAAACCGGCCGATTTCGACAACTTTATCCAGGCAAACGAGGGCTGGCTCATTCCCTACTGCGAGTTTATGACCGTGAAGGAGGAGTGCGGGCTCAAGGCCTTTTGGGAGTGGCCCGAGGAGCTCCGCCGCCGCGGCGAGGCATCCAACAAGGTCTGCGCCGCCCATCCCGAGCGCATGCTCTACCACCAGATGACGCAGTATTTCTTCAATCGCCAGTGGAGCCGCCTCAAGGCCTATGCCAACGAGCACGACATCCTGATCATCGGCGACCTGCCCATCTACGTCTCGCGCGACTCCGTCGAGATGTGGGCCACGCCCGAGCTCTTTAAGATCGACGCCGCCGGCAATCCCGTCAGCGTCGCGGGAACGCCGCCCGATCAGTTCTCGGCCACCGGCCAGTACTGGGGCAACCCCATCTATGACTGGGATGCTATGGAAGCAGACGGCTTCTCCTGGTGGGAAGGCCGCGTCCGAGCCGCCCTCGACATGTACGACATCATCCGTCTGGACCATTTCCGCGGTTTCGAGGCATTTTGGGAAGTGCCGTTCTCCTCTCCCGATTCGTCATATGGTTCGTGGACGCAGGGACCCGGCCTCAAGCTCTTCAAGGTGCTCGAGGAAAAGCTCGGCACGCTTCCCATCATTGCCGAAGACCTGGGCTTTCTTACCCCTGGTGTCATCGACATGCGCGACACCACGGGCTTCCCTGGCATGAAGATCCTGCAGTTTGCCTTTGAGGGCACCAACTCGTACTACCTGCCGCACAACTACATTGCCAACACCGTCGCCTACGTCGGAACGCATGACAACGAAACGGCACGCGGCTGGTATGAGGGAACGGCCACCCCGCGTCAGCGCGAGCAGGCGGCCCTGTATACCCACCAGCAGGCAGGCGAGCCCATGGCCGACGCGCTCAACCGCACCATCGCCGCCAGCGTGAGCGATACCTGCATCTACACCATGCAGGACCTGCTCAATCTGGGCAACGAGGCGCGCATTAACACCCCCGCCACCCTGGGCGGAAACTGGACCTGGCGCATGCTCGATGGCGCCATCACCCGCGAACTCGAGCACAAGCTCACCGGCTGGACCGAGACCTACTTCCGCATCCCATCGGAAGCCGAAATCGAGCTTCCCCAATAGGAGCCACCGCGCCCGACCCCACCCCACCGTGCGGACGCGACCGCTTTTCCCGCGCGAGGCCACCCCAATCCCCTCGCGCGGGCTTCTTTTGAATTTCTGACATGTCGTCAACTCACCACAGGAGGAAACATGCCCCGTATCGATCTTGCGGATCTTGCCGAGCAGTCCTTTGGAACTTCGCTCGAGCAACTCGATGACCGCCGCATTTACAAACTGCTGGTCAAGCTCGTGCAGGAGCGCTCCGCCGCCTGCCCGCTCAACAATGGCAAGAAAAAGCTCTATTACATCTCTGCTGAGTTTTTGATTGGCAAACTGCTGATCAACAACATGATCGACCTTGGCATCTATGCCGAGGTTAAAGACCAGCTCACCGCCGCCGGCCACGACCTCAACAAGATTGAGGAGTTTGAGGTCGAACCGTCGCTGGGCAACGGCGGCCTGGGCCGTCTGGCCGCGTGCTTCCTGGATTCCATTGCCACGCTGGGCCTTACCGGTGACGGTGTGGGCCTCAATTACCATTACGGCCTGTTCCGTCAGCGCTTTGTCGACAATCAGCAGAAGGCCGTCCCCGACGAGTGGCTTGGCGAGCAGGACATCCTGATCGATGACGACCGCTCCTACACCGTCGAGTTTGGCGATTTTGCCGTCACATCCAAGCTCGTCAACATCGATGTGCCCGGTTACGGCCAGCCCACCAAGAACCGCCTGCGTCTGTTTGACCTGGCAAGTGTCGACGACGGCCTGGTACCCGGCAGCTCCATCGACTTCGACAAGACGAAGATCGCCAAGAACCTCACCTTGTTCCTCTATCCGGATGATTCCGATGAGCAGGGCCGCCTGCTTCGCATCTACCAGGAGTACTTCATGGTGAGCAACGCCGCCCAGCTCCTGATCGACGAGGCCGTCGAGCGCGGCAGCAACCTGCACGATCTGGCCGACTACGCCGTGGTCCAGATCAACGACACGCACCCCACCATGGTCATTCCCGAGCTCATCCGCCTGCTCACCACCGAGCACGACATCGAGTTTGACGAAGCCGTTACCATCGTGCGCTCCATGGTCGCCTACACCAACCACACGATCCTTGCCGAGGCGCTCGAGAAGTGGCCGCTCGCCAGCCTGCAGAAGGTCTCGCCCACCATCGCCGACATCATCGTCAGGCTCGACGAGGTTGCCAAGGCCGAGCACGACGACCCGCGCGTCGCCATTATCGACGAGCACGACACCGTCCACATGGCCCACGTGGACATTCACTTTGGCTTCTCCATCAATGGCGTCGCCGCACTCCACACCAAGATTCTGGAGGACACCGAGCTTCACCCGTTCTACGAGATCTATCCCGAGAAGTTCTCCAACAAGACCAACGGCATCACCTTCCGCCGTTGGATCCAGGGAGCCAACCCTGCGCTTGCCAGCCTGCTCGACGATGTGATCGGCACCGATTGGCGCAGCACCGGCGACCTGAGCAAGCTCGCCGAATTCGCTAACGACAAGGATGTTCTTGAGCGCCTGGCCGCCACCAAGGCCGAGGCCAAGACCATCATGCGCCAGTTCATGGCGCTCGAGCAGGGCGTGACGATCCCATCCAACGCCATCATCGACGTCCAGGTCAAGCGCATCCACGAGTACAAGCGCCAGCAGATGCTCGCGCTCTACATCATCTGGAAGTACCTCGACATCAAGAACGGTAACAGACCAAAGCACCCCGTCACTATCATCTTTGGCGGCAAGGCGGCACCTGCCTATACCATCGCCCAGGATATCATCCACCTAATCCTGACGCTTTCCCAGTGGATCGCCAACGACCCCGACGTGGCCCCCTACCTGCAGGTCGTCATGATCGAGAACTACAACGTCACCGCCGCCGAGCGCGTGATTCCCGCTGCCGACATCTCCGAGCAGATCAGCCTGGCCTCCAAGGAGGCGAGCGGCACCTCTAACATGAAGTTCATGCTCAACGGCGCTTTGACCCTGTGCACACTCGACGGCGCCAACGTGGAGATTGCCGAGCTCGTAGGCGACGAGAACATCTACACCTTTGGTGCCTCTTCCAAGCAGGTCGAGCAGCTCTACGCCGACGGCAGCTATGACGCCGGCGCGCTCTATCGCAAGCCCGGCATCAAGCTGCTGGTGGACTTCATCACCAACCCCGCCTTTATGGCGACCGGCAACGCCGAGCGCCTGCAGCGCCTGCACGACGACATCAAGGGCAAGGACTGGTTTATGGCCCTGCTCGACATTGAGGAGTACATCCAGACCAAGGAGCGCGTGCTGGCAGACTACGAGGACCAGGACGCTTGGATGCGCAAGGCGCTGATCAACATCGCCAACGCCGGCACCTTCTCGTCTGACCGCACGATCTCCCAGTACAACGACGAGATTTGGCACCTGAGCTAATTTCGTTTCCTTTACCCATCCTCTTGAAAGCGGAGTCGCGGCAACGCGGCTCCGCTTTTTTGCCCGCGTGTTGCCCGTGGCCCGCCTCGACAAAATCGTCTCAATCTGTAACACCTACTCGGCCAAAACGGCCCTACCTGTTACAGATCAAGACAAACCGGTCCTTTCCCTAGGGTTTATCTCAATCTGTAACATCTAACGTCTGAAATCCGCCCCTACTGTTACAGATCGAGACAAAAGGATAAGCCGGCTAATACAATCTCGTTCTGTAACAGGTAGCTGCCGAAATCAGCCTCCCGTGTTACAGATCGAGATGAAAGGATAGGCAGCTCGATGCTGTCTCAATCTGTAACATCTAGACCCAATTTGGCCCTCCTCCTGTTACAGATCAAGACAAACTGGCAGATGAACGGCCCCAGCACAAAGAAAGGCTCCCCTCTCGCCTAGTGGACGGGAGGGGAGCCTTATATGTGACCACGGCAAAAGGATGGCAAAGCCGCAGTCGCCCAAAAGGAGGGCCTGATTGGATCGGGCCTAGATAAGATTCTTGCCAGAGACCTTATCGAAGAGGTGGGTCGCGTTCTTCTCGAACTTGAACCAGATGGGATCGCCAGCCTTGAGCGCACCCTTGGCCTCAAGGTCGACAACGGGAATGATCAGGACAAACTGGCCGTCGGGGGACGTCACATGAACGTGCTCGGTCGAACCCATGAGCTCGGTGACCTCGATGGTGCCCTGAAGCGCACCCTCCTCGCCCTTGTCGGCAAGCAGAATCTGCTCGGGACGCACGCCGGCCGTGATCTCCTTCACGTCGCCGCCGTCCCAATTAAGGGCGAGCTGAGCGCAGGTCTCGGGGGCCAGCGCGACATTCATATCGTCGGTCTTGACGGTAAAGCCATCGCCCGAGCGCACCAGCTGGGCATCGAAGAAGTTCATCTGCGGCACGCCGATGAAGCCGGCGACGAAGATGTTCGCGGGATGGCTGAAGACCTCCTGCGGCGTGGCGATCTGCTGGACAACGCCGTCCTTCATGACCACGATACGGTCGCCGAGGGTCATAGCCTCGGTCTGGTCGTGGGTAACATAGATGAACGTACCCTTGATCTCGTGGCGCAGCTTAATGAGCTCGGCACGCATCTGGTTACGAAGCTTGGCATCCAGGTTGGATAGCGGCTCGTCCATCAGGAAGACCTTGGGGTCACGCACGATGGCGCGGCCGATGGCGACGCGCTGACGCTGACCGCCCGAAAGCGCCTTAGGCTTGCGGTCGAGGTACTCGGTGATACCCAAGATCTCGGCAGCGGAGCGAACCTTGCGGTCGATCTCGTCTTTGGGGACCTTCTTGAGCTCAAGCGTAAACGCCATGTTCTCGTACACCGTCATGTTGGGGTACAGAGCGTAGCTCTGGAACACCATGGCGATGTCACGGTCCTTGGGCGCCACGTCGTTGACGCGCTTGCCGTCGATGAGCACGTCGCCCGAGGTAATGTCCTCCAGGCCGGCGATCATGCGCATCGTCGTGGACTTACCGCAGCCAGACGGGCCAACGAGGACGATGAACTCTTGGTCGTGAACGGTGAGGTTGAAGTCCTCCACCGCGAGCACGCCATCCTCGGTAACCTTGAGGTTGTGCTTCTTCTCCTCGGTCTTCTTCTTTTTGCCAAAGAAGCCCTTCTTTTTGGACTCAGTGTTGGGATACACCTTCTGAACATGCTTGAGAACGATCTCGGCCATGTCTTTACCTTTCGATATGCGGCGCCGTGTTGAGGGCGCCGCAGAAACTTGCAAAACAGTTACGGCATCAGCCCTTGACGGCACCTGCCACCACGCCGTCGATGATGTACTTCTGGCAGAGGATGTACATGATGACGATGGGGACAACAACCATCATGATGCAGGCCATCATGGGGCCGAGCTCGACGTGGCCATAGCCGCCGCGGAAGTACTGGATCAGGATAGGAATGGTCTTGTACTTGGTGGAGTCGAGGGTAAGGTAGGGCAGCAGATAGTCGTTCCAGACCCACATGGTCTCGAGAATGCCGACCGAAAGATAGGTGGGCTTCATAATGGGAAGGACGATCTTAAAGAACACCTGGACCGGGTTGCAGCCGTCGATCATGGCCGCCTCCTCGATCTCGAGCGGGATGTTCTTTACAAAGCCGGCGAACATAAAGACCGCCAGGCCCGCGCCAAAGCCCAGATAGATAAAGCAGATGTTGAACGGCGTGTTAAAGCCAATGCGGTCCGCCAAATTGGACAGCGTGAACATGAGCATCTGGAACGGCACGACCATCGAGAACACGAACAGGTAATAGAAGAAGTTCGAAATCTTGCTGTTGACGCGCACTACGTACCAAGCGCACATGGAGCAGCACACCAAAATCAGAACGACCGACGTGACCGTGATGATGAGCGAGTACATAAACGCCGAGGCAAAGCCCTGCTCGTTAAGAGCGTGCACGTAGTTTGCGAGACCGTTGAACGTCTCGGGCGTGAGCAAATCGAATGCCGTGGTGGTGCTGATTGCAGTTCCCTTTTTAAAGGAATTGAGCGCAATCATGAACACGGGGTAGATCCACGCGAGCGACAGGATCGTAAAGAAAATCGAGAGCGCACGGTTGATAACCTTATCGCGTTTCATTACTGCTGCACCTCCTTGGACCTCGTGGCCTTAAGCTGAATCATGGAGATGGCTACGACCAGGATGCAGAAGATAACCGCCTTGGCCTGACCGATGCCCTGCCATGCGATACCGGCACGCGAATAGAACGTGTTGTAGATGTTCAGGGCGAGCATCTCGGTGGAGTGCGCGGGGGCACCACCGGTAAGGGCGAGGTTCTGGTCGAACAGCTTAAAGCCGTTGGTGATGGACAGGAACAGGCAGATGGTAATCGTCGGCATCAGATTGGGGATCTTAACCTTCCAGAACGTCTGCCATGCCGTGGCACCGTCAACCTTGGCGGCCTCGATGTAGTCGGACGGAATGGACTGCAGACCGGCGATGTAGATGATCATCATGTAGCCGACCTGCTGCCACAGGGTCAGGATGATAAGGCCCCAGAAGCCAGCAGCAGAGTTAAGGGCGATGAGCTGGGCGCCGATGTTGGAGAGCAGGCAGTTGATCAGAATCTGCCAGATGTAGCCCAGCACGATGCCGCCGATCAGGTTAGGCATAAAGAAGATCGTACGGAAGATGTTGGTGCCTTTGAGCGCCTTGCGGGTGAGCGCCTGCGCAATGGCCAGGGCGATCACGTTGATGAGCACCGTCGACAGGAAGGCAAACGCCACGGTAAAGAAGAACGACGTGGAGAACTGCGGATCGGACAGCGCGCGCACGTAGTTCTCGATACCGACAAAGTGCGCGTTACTAATGATAATAAACTGGCAGAACGAGAGATAGAAGCCCTGAATAAAGGGAATCACGAACCCGATCATAAACGCCAGGCACGTGGGCAACATAAAGAGCGGCCACCAGCGCTTGAGTGCTTTGCCCATAAAAGGGTCCTTTCAATATGTAGGGGGGCGGGCAAACCTACGTCTGCCCGCCCCCCTGTCGCTAATCAGATAGCTCGGGCAGCAACTGCTTACTCGGAAGCAGCCTTCTCGGTCTTCCAGCCATCGACGAAGGCGTTCTTGACGCCGTCCCACTTGCTGTTATCGGCAGCGTAGGCAATCAGAGCCTGCTTGAGGTTCTTCTTCCACTCCTCGGAGGGAATGTAGACGAAGTCCCAAGCGACGGTCTTCTTGCCGTCCTTGGCCATGGCAACGGCCTGCTGCGAGAAGACGTTGGTGGTCTCCTTGGCGCTCTTGAACGGAGCGGTCAGACCCATCTTGTCGGCGATGATGCTGGTCGGGGTGTCAGCGGTGACGCACCAATACATGAAGTCCTCGGTGGCCTTCTGGGCATCCTCGGAAGCCTGGGAACTGACGCACCAGTAGTTCTCGCCGCCGGAGCACAGGCCCTGGTTCTCCTCGCCGTCAACACCGATGTAGATGGGCATCATGCCAATCTGATCGTCGGTCATGCCGGCCTTGACGAGGTCAGAGTAGGCCCAAGAGCCGTTCTGGTAGAAGACGGCCTTGCCGGTTGCGAACTCGTTGGTGGCGTCGTCGCCGGTCTTGGAAGCAAGCTGCGAAGGATCGCAGGTGGAGTCGGTGATGTACAGGTCGAAGATCTGCTTGTAGTTGTCGAGGAACTCACCCTTGATCTCGTCGTCCTCCTGGTTGTGCTCCTTCTCAAACTCGTAGTAGAGCGGCATGTTGGCAAGGTGGGTGGTGTAGCGCCAGCTGGAGGAGTCGTCCATGCCGGCGGAAGTGAAGGCACCCTCAACACCAAGCTCGTCCTTGCGGGCCTGGATGTCGTCGGCACAAGCCTTCAGCTTGTCGAAGGAGTTGATGTCCTCGGCCTTGTAGCCAGCCTTCTCGAGCAGCTGCTTGTTGTAAATAATGCCGAAGCTCTCCTGAACCCAGTCGATGCACACATCCTTGCCGTCGGACTGCAGAGCCAGGGAGTCGTCAATGAGCTCACCGCGGAGCTTGGTATCGGACAGGTCGGCGCAGTAATCCTTCCAGTTCTTAAGACCGGTGGGGCCGTTGACCTGGAACAGGGTCGGAGCGGAGCTCTTGGACATCTCGGACTTGAGCTTCTCCTCGTAGGTGTTGGAGGCGGCGGTCACGATCTTGACCTCGACGCCCTTCTCCTCCTTGTACGCCTTGGCGATCTCCTTCCACTCCTTGTCGACCTCGGGCTTAAATTGGAGGAAGTAGACCTCGGCAGCGTCACCAGAAGCAGAGGAGCCGGAGCCGGCGGAGCCACCGCAGCCCACGAGACCCAGACCAAGAACCGCAGCCGCGGAACCAGCAAAGCCCAGGAACTGCCTTCTGCTCATTTCGTTCTTCATTACAATCCACCCTTTCACACCGTGGCGGCACCCTTTGCCGCCGCCTTCGGAGATTGGCTCGGGGACTTTGCCCCTTTTGCTGATTTGTACGATACGCTATTTGGCTACTTGTTTGAACAAGTATTACTAGAGCGGTAGAAAAACTTCGGTGAACGGTAATTTCAACTTGATACTTGACAAGTTTTGTATAAACAATTATTTGTTATCGAATGCAGAGAAAACGCCCGGTCAAGCCGATGCTTCGTCGGTTTGACCGGGCGTTTTCGCTTTGAGGGCATGGGTCTCGTCAGGCTGCGAGCCAGCCGGCTATCGCTTAGAGTTGACGCGGTAGTGGAAGATCTCGGGATGCGTGCGGGCATGCGTGACCTCGAACAAGATGCCGTCCGAGGTGTACGATTGGCTCTCCATGACGGCAACGCAGTTGTATTTGCCGAGGTCAAGATAGCTGCAGTCCTCATCGTTGGCAAGCTCGACGCTCACTGTACGGCGACTCGCCATCACCTTGACGCCGCGTTTGTGCTCCAGATAGTCGTAAATTGACTTTGCGGCGATCTCGGGCGTCAGGCCCTTGGCGATTGACTCCAAAAAGTAACCATGGTCTACTTGGCGCGCATTGCCGTTAAGGCTTCGGACACGCACCACGCGAATCAACTCCTCGCCCACCTTAAAGCCCAGGCGACGAGAGAGTTGCTCGGTGCAAATCAAATGCTCAAAAGACTTGACCTCGGTCGATGCGACGGCATTGTTGCGCTTTGCAAATTCGCCAAACGACTCGACTTCCTCGAGTGCGCCCAGCATGTCGGTTTCGCCCTTGAGCCAAATAACGCGCACGCCCTTGCCGTGTATAGGCTGCACAAACATCTGGTCGGCCAGCATGCTCAAGGCGCGTCGAACGGTATTGCGCGTGCAGCCAAACTCCGCGGTCAGCTCGGCTTCGGTTGGCAGCATCTCCTGAAACGCATAAGTCCCGTTAATGATGCGCGAACGGATCTCGCGGTAGATTCCTTCGTAAATCGCTTTTGGCATGACTTCACCTCTAATGAATATGTATGGTTAGGCACGATAGCATTTCTTAAAGTTGTTTAAACCGATTATCGGCAAAGCGACAGGATTTAACCGTTGACGGTTTCTATCCCGCCCAAACCGGTTTCGATCAAAACTGCCGGTACGACAATCGTCTGGTCCTCTACAATGAATCCATTGTTTAAACGTTCCACCACGCGCAACGCGCCTCGATATTCGGGAGGCAGAACATGCTGCAAAAAATCCAACGCTTTGGCGGGGCAATGTTCGCGCCCGCCATGCTGTTTTCCATATCGGGCCTTATGGTCGGCGTCTCCGCCCTCGCAACGTCTGCGGATATCGTCGGCGACCTCGCCGTATACGGAACCCCTTGGTACGTTTTTTGGACTATCATTCAGCGCGGCTCGTGGACGGTCTTTAAACGACTTCCGCTCCTTTTTGCCGTAGCGCTGCCCATCGGCCTTGCCCAAAAGCAACCGGCACGTTGTTGCCTCGAGGCGCTCGTGGCTTATTTTGCCTATTGCTTCTTTTTGAGCGAGATCATCAAGCTAAGCGGGGACAACCTTGGACTTAAGTACCCGTCGTCTTTGACCCCCGCTAGCGGCATTACCATCATCGACGGCATCAAGACGCTCGACACCGGCATTATCGGCCCGCTAGCGGTATCGGCAACCGTCGTCGCCATCCATGACCGCTTCTACGATGCCAAGGTCCCCGATTGGCTCGGCACCTTCTCGGGTTCCTCGCTGGTCTACCTCATCAGCTTTTTTTCCGTGTTCGCCCTTGCCGCCATCTCGGCCGCCATCGTGCCCTTCGTATACGCAGCGACCGAAACGCTGCGCCACGCACTTGTGGACGTCGGCCCCCTCGGCGTGGGTATCTTTGCGTTTTTGGAGCGAGCACTCGAGCCCATGGGGCTGCACCACCTGCTCTACATGCCTATCTACTACGACAATTTAGTTATTAACGACGGCATCTACGCCACGTGGACCAACTTGCTTCCCATCCTGTCGCACAGCACGCGCCCCCTCAACGAGCTTGCACCCTGGGCTGGTTTCACCGCCACCGGCTGGGTCAAGCTCTTTGGCCTTCCTGCCATCGCCGTTGCGTTCTACACCACGGCCAAGCCCGAACGCCGTGCCAGTCTCAAGGCCATCCTTCTGCCCGCCATCGTCGCTTCGGCGGTCTGCGGCGTCACCGAGCCGCTCGAGTTTCTCTTTATGTTCACCTATCCCGGACTCTTTTTGCTCTATGCCGTCCTATCTTCCTGCCTCGCCATGGCTATGAACTTCTTTGGCGTCGTCGGCATCTTCTCGGGCGGCTTTATGGAAATGGCTGCCTTCAACTTTATCCCGCTCATGCGGACGCATGCCGGCTCCTACCTTTTGGCACTCGGAATCGGACTCATCTTTAGCGTCATCTTTTTTGTTAGTTTTCGAGCACTCATCTTGGTCTATGACCTTAAGACGCCGGGCCGCGAGGATCATGTCGCCAATCGCGCGGCAATCGATCGTTTAACGGGAAGCGGCTTTGCCAAAGAGCAATCTCCCAATGACGAGGTCAATAGTCGATCCGATCAAGATCACGTCCTCGCTGAGCAGGTAATTCAGCTTTTAGGTGGCGTTGGCAATATCGTGGGCGCAACCAACTGCGCCACGCGGCTGCGCGTCGAAGTCGTGGACCCCTCCATCGTCGCGGACAATGCGACCTTTGTCGCAGCGGGTGCCAAAGGCCTCATCGTCACCGGCAAGACCGCTCAGGTAATCATCGGCATCTCGGTACCCCGCGTCAAAGAGCACTTTGATCGGATTATGGGACTCGAACCGGGTTTTGCATTCGCCGCCTCGCCTTCTCATGCCGCCGACGCCACCAAAAAGCATGGCAATGTCTGCTTCTTCGACATCGACGGTACGCTCGCCTGGCAAGATCCCAGACTTGCCCAGGAGCTTCCCGAGGGTGAGCGAGACCTCTCCCCCTATCCCAACGAGACGGTTGCACAGGCAATTCGCACGTTTGTCGCCAACGGCAACAAAGCCTTTATCTGTACGGGGCGCACCCTCAGCTGCATCCATCCCAAGCTGCTCGAGCTGCCGTGGGCAGGCGTCGTGTGCCTCGCGGGCGGTTACGCCGAACTCGAGGGGCGTATCGTGCGAAATGCAGCCATAAACCCTGGTCTGCTACAGCGCCTCGCCCCCTATCTCGAGCAATCGGGCGAGGTCATTCGCTTTGAGGGCATCGATCGCGTCGTGCGCATGAGTGCAGATGCCCCCGAGACGTACGGCTACGCACGCACCGTGGGCGACGCCGTCACGCAACTTGAGCACTACAACGCCTATAAAATTCTTATGTCCACACCACTTGCCAACCGCATCGCTCAAGATAAAGAGCTTGGACCTCTGCTCTGCCTCAACGAGCTCGAGCTCGAGGTCACAGAAATCTCGCCGCGCGAGTGCACCAAACGGGCCGGAATCAAGGCTGTGCTTGACGCCCTGGGACCAGACCACGGCACCGTATATGGCATTGGCGACGCGAGCAACGACATCGCCCTCATGGAGGCGGTCGATGTTGGCATCGCCATGGGCAACGCGCCGGACTTCCTCAAGGAAAAGGCCGACTACGTAACCGACAGCTTCGACCACGACGGTGTCGTCACCGCGCTCGAACACTTTGGGCTTATCTAGCCGAGCCCCTTGCCGCGTTTGCGACCGCAAGACTCAATCGTCTTCAACCGCCGCGCTCGACGCCCCAATGTGGCAATATGTAGTCTGCATAATGCAACGGTGCAACCTAAGAAAGAATGCGAGAACCCGTGTCCAGTCCGTTTACCAGCTTTTTAGCCCAGCACTTTGACCAGATTAACGACTATCTGGCCACGTTCTTTGACGGACAGGCAACTTCCGCCGATATCGAGCGTTACCTGTATACCCCGCTCTCGGCATTTACGGCCAATGCCGGCAAGCGCCACCGCCCGCTCATCTGCATGCTCGCCGCCACCGCGGTAGGCGGCAGCTTTGAGAGCGCCCGCAGCGCGGCGGCAGCTATAGAGCACTTTCAATCGGGAGCGCTTATCCATGACGACATCGCCGACAACGGCCAACTGCGTCGCGGCAAGCCCTGTATGCACCTTACCGAGGGCACGGGACTTGCCATCAACTGCGGCGATCTAGCGCTCACCATGGTCACCAAGACGGTTCTCGACGACCCCACGCTCGAGGCAGACGTGAAACTCCGCGTGCTCCACGAGCTCACCGAGATGATCGTTCGCACCATCGAGGGCCAGGCGCTCGACTTGGGCTGGGTCCGCGATGGGCGCTTTGACATCTCGGTCGACGATTATCTGGACATGGCGACGCACAAGACCGCGTACTACAGTGGAGCCACGCCGCTTGCCGCCGGAGCCATTATCGGCGGCGGCAGCGAGGAGCAGATTGAGGCACTGCGCGCCTTTGGCCTGCACACGGGCCTTGCCTTCCAGATCCAAGATGATCTGCTCAACTTGATCGGTACCAAGGAGGCCGCCAACAAGGACTTCCGCACCGATATCACAGAGGGCAAGCGCACCCTCGTCGCCGTGCACGCCCTGTCAGACAAGCGTTATCACGACGAGGTCGAGGCGATTCTTTCCTCGGGCACCGATGATCCCGCGCAGCTCGCACGCGCCGTGGAGATCTTCCAGGAGATCGGCTCCATCGATTACGCCCACACTTACGCGCTCGACCTGACCGCCAAGGCCAAAGCGGCCATCGAGAACGTTGAGCTTGATCAGCACGCACGCGAGTTGTTCCTCTCCATGGCAGATTTCTTTGTGGAGCGACTCAACTAGCGGGGGTTATAAAACCTGTCAGCAGCGTATTTGGGTACAACTTGCTACACTGTTGAGTGCATGTTTATGCATCTCTTTGCGTCGTCTATCCGACAGGCGCTCAAATAGTACGAATGATACGCCGAAAGGGGTTCGCTCATGGAACCTATTACAACGGGCATGCAGGGAGCAGCCGTCGAGGACGTGCAGTCCCGCCTTCTGCAGCTCGGCTATACAATCGATGACGCCGAGGTCTCCGACAAGCGCTTTGGCACCACCACCGAGCAGGCTGTTGGCACCTTTAGGCTCGATAGCGGCCTTGCCGCTGGCTGTGCCGTCGATATCCCCTGTTGGAGCGCCCTGGTAGACGCCTCGTATAAGCTGGGCGACCGCACACTCTATCTGCGCATGCCCAATTTCCATGGCGCCGACGTTCAGGCCCTGCAGCGCGCGCTCAACGTTTTGGGCTTTGCCTGCGGTGAGGACGACGGCTATTTTGGCCCGCACACCGAGGCCGCTCTGCAGCAGTTCCAGGAAAATGTTGGCCTGTTTGCCGACGGTATGGCGTTCCAGGATACCTACGCCTATATCAACCGCCTGCATCACGTGTGGGAGGGCAAGCCCTCGGTTACCGAGGCCGAGTCGCGCATCGGTTTTGCCCGCGCCGCCAATGTACTCGAGCGCTTCCAGATTGCCGTCATCGGTGAGGACCCCATCGCACGCAGCGTTGCATCGCGCATGTGGAACATCGCCACGGCGACGACCGACAGCAGCGGCATGATGCTTTGCGATTCCGAGGTTCCGACCGACGTGGATCTGGTGCTCGAGATCGCAAGCGATGAGCTGCCCGCAGATGCAGCGCCGCGCGCCACGATCGCCCTTGCCGAGTGCCACAACCTGGCACAGCGCATCCGCACCGCCAATGTCGCCGCACAGCAAAAGCCCGCGCGCATCCGCATTGAGCTCACGGGCATGACGCGCTACAACGGAACCTTCACCGCAAGTGATGCGCAGACACTCGCCGTACGCCTGCTCGACGGCGTTTGCGATGCCCTCGCAGATTAGGTAAACTTAATGAGTTGCTTTTGGGCAACATCACACATTGGGACGTAGTTCAACGGTAGAACTCCGGTTTTTGGTGCCGGCTGTTGGGGGTTCGAATCCCTCCGTCCCAGCCATTAAAACTGAGCGCCCTGAGCCCATAACGGCCCAGGGCGCTTTTATGTGGGTAAGCGGAGGGATTCGAACCCGCAAGGGTGCGGAGCTGAGGAAACGCGAAGGCGCCCCAAGCCCATTAGGACCAAGAGCGCCTTACATCTAGAAAATATCAGCCCAGTTCCGAAAAGCGAGCCGCCATCTACAAAATGGCGCGTGGCCCCGGCGGGCCGGGCATTAAGTTTGTCGCGAGTTCCGCACGAACAGGAGGCCACTTAATGTGGCCTCCGTCGTGAGCAGGACTGTAGAGCAGGAAACCTAATCCGGTGTCCCCGCTCTCCCGGGGCCGGCGGAATTTAGTTGTTCAGCATGCGGTCGAAGCTTCCCGAGTCGCCATCCCGATAGTCGGCGGTCATCAGAATCTCCTGCGGAATACGTCCGCCCTCGCGCAGCACATTGCGGAACTGCACGCGCGTGACCATGGGCAGGTCTTTGATCGTCGCCGCCAGGTTCTGCGGCACGCCCTGGTTGGCAGCCGCGGGCTCGCACTCGCCGCCGGCCTTCACGCGACGCTTGTGCTCGGCGAGCATGGCGCGATACATACCGGCATGCAGGCGAATCTCAACCACATTGGCGTTACGGGTCTGCTCGACAATGCGCGCACCCTCTCGGTCGATGTCGCCCACGTAGTAGACATAGTTAAAGCGATAGCCGATCTCGGCCAGATAATCATCCAGTGCGTGTGAAACGCTCGCCTTGCAGCCGCCGCCAAAGATCACGCCACCCACCTTGGTGCCAAAAAGCTTGGCGTGCTTGCGGCCGCGCAGGAGCTTGACGATCTCGTCATAGGTGTCCAGGTTCTCGACCATAATGAACGGCTTGTCGGCGCCCAGCGTAAAGAAGCCCGTAAAGTGCACAGGACGGTTGGGAGCAACCTTGATTGCCTGCATGCTAATGCCCTTTTCGGTCATACGCCGAATCAGACGCTCGCCATGCTTGCCGTCAAAGGCCTTCTCATCGTTAAAAATCTGGTAGGCGCGCTGGCGACGCGAGGCGACCGGCGTGTCGGCGCCGCGATTCTGCTCTATCCAAGCCTGGATGATCAGAATCTCCTCGGCAATCTTGCGGTTGGACATCTCGTTGTGCTGAGTGCGCTGCTGAGCCTTTTTGCCGTCCTTGCCCTCGACCTTAACGATTTGAGTCTGCTGCTCCTTAATCTTGGAGAGCGCCGTAGGCGTGGGAACGACCTTGAGCAGTTGCCTGCCCAGGACACGGGCCAGAGCAAACGCCGAAACCTCGCCATGAGCGGGCGGCTCAGGCTGCTGGGCGGCCGCATCGTTTGCAGTCGGTTTGGACTGCGCCTGGGATTTGCGCTTGGAATCCGCCTGAGCTTTGCGCTCTTGCTTTGGCGCGGACGGACCCTTTTGCGAGCGCTCGGGCTTGTCCCCCTTCGCCGGCTGGCGCTTGGGCTGCTCCACCAGGGCCTCAGCCTTCGCATCCTTGCTTTGCGTCGCTGCCTTCTCGGCCGCGGCCTCGGCATTTGAGCCACGACCGCCGCGGTGACGGCGGCGGGGCTTGCTTGAGGCGCTCTCCCCTGTCTGCTTATCAGCGGACTGTTGAGCTTTGACCTCGGTGTCAGCCGCAGACTGCGACTCGGAAGGTTGCTGCTCGCAAGCCACCGGCTCAACGGTTTTCTCAGTTTGTTCGGCCTTATCGGCCTGAGCGGTCGAAGCCGGCTCGCCC
>CABUUD010000017.1 GCA_902494585.1 uncultured Collinsella sp.
CCCGCTGCTTTCCGCCCTGTCTCGCCCACTGCTCGCCAAGAAGCTTGTCGAGGTCGCTCACGAGTTTGGCGCGACCTACGTCGCACACGGCTGCACCGGCAAGGGTAACGACCAGGTCCGTTTTGAGGCTGCCGTCAAGGCCCTCGACCCCGAGCTTAAGGTCATCGCCCCGGTTCGCGAGTGGGATCTGAAGTGCCGTCCCGACGAGGTCGCCTATGCCCACGCCCACAACGTGCCGGTTCCCGAGGGTGCCAACGACAACCCCTATTCCATCGACGACAACCTGTGGGGTCGTGCCATTGAGTGCGGCCACCTGGAGGATCCCTGGAACGAGCCGCTCGACGACGCCTGGGTTATGACCAAGAATCCCGAGGACACGCCCGATACCCCGACGTATACCGAGATTGAGTTTGAGGCCGGCAAGCCCGTCGCCGTCGACGGTAAGAAGATGAAGCTCTCTGAGATCGTCATCGCGCTCAACAAGATCTCCGGCGACAACGGCTTTGGCCGTCTCGACCTGGTCGAGGATCGTCTGGTGGGCCTCAAGAGCCGCGAGTGCTACGAGGTTCCCGGCGCCCTGACGCTCATTACCGCCCACAAGGCGCTCGAGGACATCTGCGTCGAGGGTGACCTGCTCAAGACCAAGATCAAGCTCGAGCAGGATTGGGCCACCGCCGTATACAACGGCCAGTGGTACAGCCCGCTCAAGAACGCGCTCGATGCCTTTATGGCCGATACCCAGAAGTTCGTGACCGGCACCGTCCGCCTGAAGTTCTTTAAGGGCAACTGTCATGTCGTCGGCCGCAAGAGCCCGTTTAGCCTGTATGACTACGGTCTGGCTACCTACGACCGCGACACCACGTTTGACGAGAAGGCCAGCGCCGGCTTTATCGAGATCGATACGCTGTCGCTCAAGACGTGGGCAAAGGTCCAGGGTCCCAGCTCTGCTGCCGCTCAGGCTTAAGTCTTCCTTCCCTTGGTATCCGCGCGGCCCATCCGCGTGATACAAAACGGGCGCACGGGGTCCCTACCTTTCGTTATGCTTGCTGACACTTCTTAACATCGGTGGCCCCTACGTTCCGCCCGCATATATGATGCCGCGACTGCGGCTGAGTCCGAGCCCCGCCGGGGTTGTCCGGCGGGGCTCCTTCTATCAATTTGGCGGCTCTGCACCTATATATGAGGAGTATCCATTATGTTCAATGCTATCGCGCATGCTTTACTTGCCCTCGTGCCTGAGCTCGATGCTGCAAAGGTCGAGGACGTCCCTATGAGCCTGAAGGCTTGGATCGATGGTTCGCAGGGCAACATCCGGAGGGAGACGTTGGGTGCCAAGTGCATGGTGCGTCACTTCTTTGCAAATTAGCTATATGGCCTCGCGCACGGTGGGGAATATGCAAAACTAGCGGTTGAAAAATCGCTTTAGCGATATGGCGCATTGCTTTGGGCGCTTGTTTTGGTATTTGGAGAAAGGAGACGGTTCCATGGCTCTTTGGGGCGGTCGTTTTGAGGCGGGCGTGGCCGAGGTCACGCAGGAGTTTGGCGCGTCGCTGCCGGTCGACAAACATCTCTATAAGCAGGATATCGCCGGCTCTAAGGCGCATGCCAAGATGCTGGCGGCCCAGGGCATCATCAGTGCCGAGGACGAGCAGGCGATTGCCGAGGGCCTGACTGGAATCGAACAGGATATCGATGCCGGCAACTTTACCTTCGACATCAACGACGAGGACATTCATATGTCCATCGAGAGCGAGCTGACGCGTCGCATCGGCGAGGCTGGCAAGCGCTTGCATACCGGGCGTTCGCGCAACGACCAGGTGGCGACCGATACGCGCCTGGGCGTCAAGGCGCTGGCCAAGGAGCTCATGGAGGCCAATCTTGAGCTGCGCCACGTGCTGGTGGATGCGGCCAAGAAGTACGACAAGGTGATTCTGCCGGGCTACACGCACATGCAGCACGCTCAGCCCGTGCTGCTGTCGCATCATCTGCTGGCGTATTCCTGGATGTTCGCGCGCGACTTTACGCGCCTGAAGGCCGCCTTTGATGCCGCCGACAACTGCCCGCTGGGTGCTGCCGCGCTTGCCGGTACGAGCTATCCGCTCGATCGCCAGATGACGGCTGCTGAACTTGGCTTTGCGGGCGTGATTCCCAACTCGCTCGATGCGGTTTCCGACCGTGATTTCCTGCTCGATCTGCATTACGCCGGCTCCGTCATGGCGATGCACCTGTCGCGTCTTTCCGAGGAGATCGTGCTGTGGTCGAGCTCCGAATTTGGCTTTATCACGCTCTCAGACTCCTACTCCACCGGCTCGTCCATCATGCCGCAGAAGAAGAACCCCGACTTTGCCGAGCTTATCCGCGGCAAGAGTGGCCGAGTCTATGGCAACCTGGTGCAGCTGCTCGTGACCATGAAGGGCCTGCCGCTTGCTTATAACAAGGACTTGCAGGAGGACAAGGAGGGCGCGCTCGATACCGCTCACACGCTCATGCAGTGCCTGTCCGTTATGGCCGGTATGATTTCGACTTGGACCGTCAACGAGGATGCCATGGCGCGCGAGTGCGGCGTGGGGCACCTTGCCGCTACCGATGTTGCCGATTACCTGGCCAAGCGTGGCCTGCCGTTCCGCGAGGCACATGCCGTGGTGGGCCATCTGGTCCTGATGTGCGAGAAGCGCGGCTGTAATCTTGAGGACCTGCCGTTTGAGGTGTTCCAGGAGGCAAGCCCGCTCTTTGAGCGCGACATTACCGAGGCGCTCGACATCCCGTCGATTGTCGCCGCGCGCACGACCGAGGGTGGCACCGCCCCTGCCGCCGTTGCCGTGCAGCTGCAGCGTGCCGAGGCACAGCTCGTGGCCGACGAGGGCGTGTTTGGATCGCTAACCAAGGTCGTCGAGATGGGTCGCGGGGCAAAGTAGAGGTTTGGCTGAAGACGTATTGTCCATTTATTGATAAATCGTTTTCGCTTTACGGGCGCCTACTGATGTAGGCGCCCGTATTTTGTTGCTATGGGGGAGGGGCTTGTCGAGAACTTCTGTAGGACCTTTGGGCAGGTTGTGAAGGGGATACGTTCGCGGGCGGCAACCGACCGCCTGCTCTGTTCGATGTGGTCGATGAGCGGTCGGATGGTACTCTAATCGGGCTTCGAAACAGAAGTGACACATATGGAACGCTTTAATAAATTGCAGCGTTTCAAAAAACAGCTTTTTGTTTAACTGCAGCTAAAACTCTGTTACGATGCAGTCCAGGCGGGTGCCGGAATGGGACTTGGGCACGCGCGAACCTACTTGAAAGGCTACTTTTATGGCTATCGAGAAGACCTTCATCATGATTAAGCCCGACGCCGTGCGCGACCGCAAGATCGGCGAGATCGTTGCTCGCATTGAGCGTAGCGGCCTTGTCATCGAGCGCATGGAGATGACCACGCTCGAGCGCGCTACCGTCGAGGAGCACTACGCCCATCTGGCCGATAAGCCCTTCTTTGGCGGTCTCTGTGACTTTATGACGAGCGGTCCGGTCGTCAAGATGGTCGTTTCCGGTCTCTCCGCTGTCTCCAAGATGCGCACCCTTATGGGCGCTACCAACCCGCTTGATGCTGCCCCCGGCACCATTCGCGGCGACTTCGCTGTCGATGTCAACGCCAACGTGATTCATGGCTCCGACTGCCTGGAGAACGCCGAGATCGAGATCAAGCGCTTCTTTGGCTAAACCAGCTTTGACTCCTTAAAGCTGTTAGCGTGTGGCTTTGGCGCCGCGGAACTCCATCCGCGGCGCCCTTTTTATTCCAGTAGATTTTTGGTAAACGCCTAGAAATCTACTAAAGAGCCCCCGTCCGGATGTGTGTTCCGGGCGGGGGCTGGCGTTAGCGTATGGCTTTGTAGGTCTTTAGGCCTCGTCGACGACCTTGAGTCCGCGCGTGTGGTCGATCTCGTTGAGGAGATTGACGCGACGCTCGTGGCGGCCGCCCTCAAACTCGGCGTCGAGCCACTCGTCGACGATCATCTTGGCGAGCTCAGAGCCCACGACGCGGGCACCAAAGGCGAGCACGTTGGTGTTGTTGTGCATTCGCGAGAGCTTGGCGCTGAAGGGCTCGGAGCACACGACGGCGCGAACGCCCTCGACCTTGTTGGCAGCCAGGCTAATTCCGACACCGGTGCCGCAGATTAGGATGCCCAGGTCGACGTCGCCGTTGGCAACGGCCTTACCCACCTTGTAGCCGGCGATGGGGTAGTCAAAGCTCTCGGAGGTGTCGGTGCCAAAGTTCACGACCTTGCAGCCGCGCTCCTTTAGGTGCTCGGAGATGATGTTCTTGAGCTCGACGGCGGCGTGGTCGTTACCGATACCGATCTTCATAGATGGTTCCTTTCTGGTCTGTGCGGCGCAAATGCTAAAGGTTTTACCGCGTTCGACTGCATGATAGCGCGACTTTTGTGTAAACGCTCGGGCGTTTTTTGGTCAAACGCTTTAGCATGCAACAAGACCGGCTTCTCATGAATAATTCCGCCAGTTTGCGCTTGAGCGCCGTCCGCCGGAACCGTGGTTGCGGTTTTTGATGCATTGTTATCAAATAAAAGAGCTAACTATTTTGAGAGCCCAGTCCGTTATACAAGTAGGAGATACCTATGCCTGCCGATTCCCTTCGTGATACCGCGTTTTGCGATGTTTTGAACCGCGAGCTTGTCTGTGCGCTCGGCTGCACCGAGCCCATCGCCGTTGCCTATGCAGCGGCGCTGGCGAGCCAGACGCTCGGTTGCGAACCCGATCATATGGATGTTGCCTGCTCGGGCAACATCATCAAGAACGTCAAGAGCGTGACCGTGCCCAACTCGGGCGGAATGCATGGCATCGAAGCCGCGGCTGTGCTGGGTGCCGTGGGCGGCGACGCCAAGAGCGCGCTCGAGGTGCTCGAGAGCGTTGACGATGAAGACCGTGCTCGCGTGACCGAGCTCCTCGCCGACGCCGGCTACTGCGATGTGTCGCTTGTCGAGGGTGTGCCCAACCTCTACATCAAGGTGACTGCCACGGCCGGAGGCCATACCGCGGTCGTCGAGATTACCGACCACCACACCAACGTCACATGCCATACGCTCGACGGTATTCCGGTATGCGGCAAGTCGGCGGGGGAGTGTGCCGCCTGCGCAGAGCGCGTGGTGGCCGAGCGCGCGGCAGATAGCGCCGACACGCCCATGTCGATTGAGTCCATCATCGACTTTATCGAAGACGGCGACATCGATGACGCTCGCGCTGCCGTTGAGCGTCAGATTGAGCTGAACGGTGCAATCAGTGCCGAGGGCCTGGCGCACGCTTGGGGTGCCGAGGTGGGCCGTACGCTGCTGGGCGCTCGTGCCGATGACGTCGCCTGTCGTGCCCGTGCCCGTGCAGCTGCCGGGTCCGACGCCCGCATGAACGGCTGTGCGCTGCCGGTCGCCATTGTGTGCGGCTCGGGTAATCAGGGCATTACCTGTGCACTGCCCGTTATGGAGTATGCCGAGTACCTGCGCTGCGACCACGATCGCCTGGTGCGCGCCGTGATGCTGTCAGATCTTATCGCCGTGCATATCAAGAGCTATATCGGTGCACTCTCGGCGTTTTGCGGTGCTATTTGCGCCGCATGCGGTGCCGGTGCCGCGATTACCTGGCTGTGTGGTGGCACGCGCGAGCAGATCGGTGCGACGGTCTCGAACACGCTCGGTAACGTGGGCGGCATCGTGTGCGATGGCGCTAAGGCAAGCTGTGCCGCCAAGATTTCCGCTGCCGTCGATGCGGCGATTCTGGGCCACGATATGGCCATGCAAGGCCGTGGCTTCCGTGCCGGTGAGGGCCTGATTCAGGATACCGTCGAGCAGACGATCGCCAGCATGGGCTATGTGGGCCGTGTGGGCATGAAAGATACCGACGTCGAGATCCTCAACATCATGATCGGCAAAACCCAAGTGTGCTAGGACAGTTCGTCGGCTATTTGGTGCTCGTAGAAGGCTTCGATTACGGCGTTAAAGTCGCGGGCGAAGCCTTCCATGGTTCCGTGCCAGGTGGCTCGGCCGGGTTTTCCCTGGCCAACATAGGCGGTCTGAATGCCGCAGGCGGGGCTGGGGAAGTCGCGCCTGGGATCGTTGCCCACCATAAGGACCTCGTGCGGCTCGAGTCCCATCACCTGAAGCTGCTCTAGATAGTAGGTGGCATCGGGCTTGCAGCGGGTGGTGTTCCCCATGTGCGTGACGAGTTCAAAGGGGGCGTCGGCCAGGTCGCCCCAACCCATGCGGCACTCGATAGCCCCCTGGGGAAAGCTGGGGTTGGTAAAGAGCGCGCAACGCAGTCCTGCGTCCTGTACGGCCTGGAGAGCGGCGTGTGCGCCCGGCATGGCGTGGGCGTTAATGACATCGTCGTTCTTGTATGGAAGAATTTCGCGGTCGTAGTAGGTAAACGCCTCGTAGATAAGGGGATCGGAGAGGCAGATGCCGCATCGGCGCTCGACCTCGGTGCGGTAAAACTCAAGATTGGTGCGGTTGTCCGTGCCGCTGCGGCGATTGGCATTGAGATCGACCAGGATGGTGCCGAGGCGCGCCATCGTGCCACCGCGGCTGCGGCGCCCGATATCCGCGAGCATCGACGAGACATCCTTAAAATAGCGAAGGATGAACGCGTTAAGGTTGATGCTAAGAAGCGTCTCGTCCATATCGAAAACGACTGCTTTGAGCACGCGGGCACCTTTCTCGAAAAATCGTTCCAGAATCGTTGGCTCCGGATACTTTACCGCAAAGCCGTATGCCTAACTGCCTATCGTCAACATATGGAGACGGTCGTCCACAAGATTGCGAAAAAGTCTCCATACGAGTAAAAAATCGCAGTTCACGCTTGAAATCGAAATGATTTCCCCGTAACCTATACGAACGTGATTGCATAAGCGTCACATTAGTATCTGTCGGCTCCCGAGTGTTCCTAAACGTTGTGTGCTTGTCGCACCCTTCTGTAGGTCCTAGCAATCGGGGCCCCGTAGTTCGAAAGGGGTCCACCTTTGAGTGAGATTCAGAACTCGTCCATTTTCTCTCTTGACGATGTCAACGAGGAGGAGATGAACAACCTCATCGACGGTACGATTACCGACTTTGATGAGGGCGATCTCGTTAACGGCACTGTCGTTAAGATCGAGCATGACGAGGTGCTCGTTGACATCGGATTCAAGTCCGAGGGCGTTATTCCGGTCCGCGAGCTGTCCATCCGCAAGGACGCTAACCCTGCAGACATCGTTGCACTCGGTGATCCCATCGAGGCCCTGGTTCTCCAGAAGGAGGACAAGGACGGTCGTCTGGTCCTGTCCAAGAAGCGTGCCGAGTACGAGCGTGCTTGGAACCGCATCGAGGAGAAGTTCAACTCCGGCGAGAACGTCGAGGGCGAGGTTATCGAGGTTGTCAAGGGCGGCCTGATCCTCGACATCGGCCTGCGTGGCTTCCTGCCCGCTTCCCTCGTCGACCTCCGTCGCGTCAAGGACCTCACCTCCTACATGGGCACCCGTATTGAGGCCCGCGTCATCGAGATGGACCGCAACCGCAACAACGTCGTCCTCTCCCGTCGCGTCGTGCTCGAGGAGTCCCGTAAGGCCGAGCGCTCCGAGATCCTGTCCAAGCTCAAGTCTGGCATGCGTCTCCAGGGCACCGTTTCCTCCATCGTCGACTTCGGCGCCTTCGTCGACCTCGGCGGTATCGACGGCCTCATCCACATTTCCGAGCTCTCCTGGAACCACGTCAACCATCCTTCCGAGGTTGTCAAGGTCGGCCAGGAGGTCGAGGTCGAGGTTCTCGACGTCGATCTCAATCGCGAGCGCATCTCCCTGGGTCTCAAGCAGACCACCGAGGATCCGTGGCGCGCACTGGTCAAGAAGTACCCCGTCGGCGCTATCGTCGAGGGCACTGTGACCAAGCTTGTCCCGTTCGGCGCTTTCGTCGACCTGGGCGAGGGCATCGAGGGCCTGGTGCACATCTCCGAGATGGCCAACAAGCACGTCGATCAGCCTTCTCAGGTCACCCACGTGGGCGACAAGGTTCAGGTCAAGGTCATGGAGATCGACCTCGACCGTCGTCGTATCTCCCTGTCCATGAAGTCTGCTGCTGAGACTCTGGGCGTCGAGATCGAGGTTACTCCGCTGCCTTCCGAGAAGAAGGACGAGGAGACCGACGCCGAGTAAATCGGTTTGACGATCACTTGTTTTAAGGGATCCGTCCGCAATGGACGGGTCCCTTTTTGCATTTGTTGCTGAGGTACGCGATGCTGCCCGTGCGCAATGCTGCCCTGGCTGTTCGCAGACTATTGGGTTGTCGGTGCATGAAAAATGCCGACATCCCGCCTCGGGGAGGAGGCGGGAACGCACCGAGTAGACGGAGGGGTGCGGAGCGCGGTCGCGTCTCGACTGACGACGTTGCCCATCGACGGAACTATTGTACTGTATAGCGTGGTTCTTGGTTTATCGTGTCGAACGCTTGTGTTGTGCCGTTGCCTGCGGCAACGGTGTGCTACACTCTTGCACTGCTGAGTGGGCCAGACGGTCGCGCGATGTGCTGCTTGCAGCACGCGTGAGGAAAGTCCGGGCTCCAGAGGGCGGGATGCCGGCTAACGGCCGGGCGGAGTGATCCGACGGAAAGCGCCGCAGAAAAGAAGACTCCCACCTGCGCCGCAAGGCGTAAAGGGAAAAGCTGAAACGGTGGTGTAAGAGACCACCAGCGTCGTGGTAACACGGCGGCTTGGCAAGCCCCATCCGGAGCAAGCGCGAATAGGAACGCTATGGGCCGGCCCGGTCCGCGTTCGGGTAGCGTGCGTGGAGCTGCATGGTAACGTGCAGACAAGATAAATGACCGTTCACGACAGAACCCGGCTTACAGGCCCACTTGGCACTTTGTTGACGCTGCGAACCCGTCAGCGCGGCAATCTGCCTTTCAAGCCTTCGGGCATGACCATAAGGTCAATGCCCTCGTCTTTCAAGGCATCTTGCTCGCGCTGACGGGTTCTCGCTTTCGACGGCGTCAGCTGGCCGATTTGGCGCTCATTCGTCGGTCGCCGCCATAAGGCGTGCTCCCTCCTCTTTCGGGCCAAATCGACTCAGCTGACGCCGTCTCGCTGTTTTTGCCTGGTCATCGGCGTTGCCGTTCTATTTACCAGGGTTATTGGTACGGTCTTTGCCGTATTATTGAGGCTGTTTGTTGCTTTGCTTGTTGTTGAGGGGCTTTGTTGGACAGCTATTTTACTCTGCAATCGAATATTGAGGCTTCGGGCGAGTTTATGGACCGCAAGAGCCGGTTTATTGCCCAGCTGATCCATATTGAGTCTGAGGATGAGGCGAATGCCTTTATCGAGATGGTTCGCAAGCGTCATTACGACGCTCGACACAATGTTCCCGCATGGATTTTGGTCGATGGACGCGAGCGCCAGAGCGACGACGGTGAGCCGAGCCGCACGAGCGGCATGCCGACGCTCGAGGTGCTGCGCGGTGCGGGGCTCAAAAATGTTTGCTGCGTAGTGACGCGCTATTTTGGTGGCACGCTGTTGGGGCCCGGTGGCTTGGTACGCGCCTATACCGTGGCGACGCAGACTGCGGTGGCTGCGGCTCAGGAGGCCGGGCAGATCGTCGAGATGACGAGTGTCGCGCCGGTTGACGTGCACGTGGCCTATCCGCAGTATGAGCAGGTGCTTCGTTTGGCGCAGGATTCGGGTGCCAAGGTTTCAGATACCGATTACGCGGATGCCGTGACACTTCATTTGGTGTTTAAAGCGGGGGAGCAGGAGTCGTTTTGCGCTAAGATGCGCGAGCTTATGGCGGGGCGCGAGGAGATTGAGGTCGGCGCTCCCGAGTTTGCCGAGTTCTAACGGCGACGGCCGGCGTGCTTTTGGATGGATCCCAAGCGCGCCGGCCGTCGTTTTATGCTGTTGCCGTTTACTCGGCGAGCTGCTTGAGCACGTCGCAGGCGATCTCGACGGCATCGTCGATGCAGCCGGGGCAGCTGCGGAGCGGACCCTTATCCGATCCGACGCCCTTGAGCGTACCGCAGACGGTCGTCGTGTTCTTCGTTTTAAAACGCTTGGCGACTTCGCGCGACAGCTTGTAGGTCTGGCCTTTGGTCTTGGGGTTTTCCATGCCGTCGCTCATTACAAAGCCCATGATGGCCACGGCGCCCGAGATGGCGCCGCAGGTTTCGGTCATGCCGCCCATGCCGGCGCCAAAGCCCTCGGTGAGGGTAAAGGCGGTCTGGGGGTCGAGCCCGACGGCGGGTGCGAGCGTGCAGGCGACGGCCTGTGCGCAGTTAAAGCCGCGGGCGTGGTATTCGGCAGCCTGAGCCTGACAGGCGGTGATGTCGAGCTGGGCCGTATCGATTTGCTTCATCGTTGTCTCCTTGGTCACGGTGTACCCGCCTATGGTACCCGTGCCGGCGCATGTAATCATCGAGAGCTTCATGTATGCCTCATTTTTATCTATCGAGCAAATGCCCAACGCTTGAGATAAATACCCCTGATTAATTGGTCACATAACCTACCTTGAGGATGGGTTGAGAGGGGTGCGGGGTAGCGGTATCGTGAACCGAATAAAACGTAACCCAGGCAAGGGAGCTAGATATGAGCGAGCAGACTATCGGTACCACATGTGTTCAGGGCGGCTATCGCCCGGGCGACGCGGAGCCGCGCCAGGTGCCCATCTACCAGTCCACCACGTGGAAGTACGACACGTCCGAGCACATGGGCAAGCTGTTCGACTTGGAGGAGTCGGGCTACTTCTATAGCCGTCTGCAGAACCCCACGTGCGACCTGGTTGCCGCCAAGATTTGCGAGATGGAGGGCGGCACCGCTGCGATGCTCACGAGCTCGGGTATGGCTGCGAACTTCCTCGCGATCTTTAACGTGGCCGGCGCTGGCGATCACGTGGTCGCGAGCTCTGCCATCTACGGCGGTACCTACAACCTGCTCGCACATACCATGGAGCGCATGGGTTTGACCTGCACGTTCGTTGCCCCCGACTGCACCGACGAGGAGCTCGAGGCAGCCTTTGAGCCCAATACCAAGCTCGTCTTTGGCGAGACGATCGCCAACCCCGCCCTTGCCGTGCTCGATATTGAGCGCTTTGCCAAGGCCGCACATGACCACGGCGTGCCGCTGATGGTCGACAATACCTTCCCGACGCCCGTGATGTGCCGTCCCTTTGAGTGGGGCGCAGACATCGTTACGCACTCCACCACCAAGTACATGGATGGCCATGCTGCCTACCTCGGCGGCGTGATCGTCGACCACGGTCAGTTTGACTGGATGGCTCATGCGGACAAGTTCCCGGGTCTCACCACGCCCGACGAGAGCTACCACGGCGTGACGTATGCCGAGAAGTTCGGTCGCGAGGGCGCCTTCATCACCAAGGCCACCGCGCAGCTCATGCGCGATCTTGGCCCCATGCAGAACCCGCAGGCGGCGTTCTTCTTGAACAGCTCGCTCGAGAGCCTGCATGTGCGCATGCCGCGTCATTGCGAGAACGGCCTGGCCGTTGCCAAGTTCCTGCAAAGTCATCCCAAGGTGCGCTTCGTGAGCTATCCGGGCCTGGAGGGCGACAAGTACTATGACCTGGCTCAGAAGTACATGCCCAACGGTACCTGCGGTGTTGTGAGCTTTGGCTTTAACGGTGGTCGCGCGGCGGCCGAGACCTTTATGAAGAGCCTCAAGCTCGCCCAGATCGCCACGCACGTGGCCGACGCCCGCACTTGCTGCTTGCATCCTGCTAACGCCACGCATCGCCAGATGAACGATGAGGAGCTCATCGCCTGTGGCATCTCTGCCGACATGGTGCGCCTGTCGTGCGGCCTCGAGGACACGGCCGATCTGATTGCCGACCTTGAGCAGGCGCTCGAGCAGTGCTAGGCTAGCGTTCGCACAAGGCGCCGATGCTGGCGAAAGCTTCGGTGACCTTTCGTTCCGATTCCGTAGGCGGGACCCCAATCGCGGCTGTTTGCAGGCGATTGGGGCCCCGTTTTTGCGTTGCGCCACTCGAAAGGATGGATATGGAGAAAACTGCAGAGCAGCTGCGCCGCGAGCACATTGCCCTAGAGGGCGACACCCATGGCAAGAACAAATGGGCGATTCTGTTTACCGTACTCATCATGACGTTTATGGTGTGTCTGGATTCGACCGTCGTGACCGTGGCGCTGCCCGTGATGCAAAAGGAGCTGGGCGTGGGCCTCGATCGCATCCAGCTGGTGATCTCGGTGTATCTGCTTGCGACATGCGTGGCTATGTTGCCGTTTGGCCGCTTAGGTGACGTGCGCGGCAAGGTGAATGTGTTCCAGCTGGGCGTCATCGTCTTTTCGGTCGGTTCGCTGCTGTGCGGCCTTTCGGCCTCGCTCGAGGTTCTTATCCTGGCACGCATTGTTCAGGGCGTCGGTTGCGCGGCGGCCATGGCCAACAACATGGGTATCATCACCGAGTCGTTTCCGGCGCGCGAACGAGGCCGTGCCATGGGTATTCTCGCGACCTTCGTGGCCCTCGGCATGATGTGTGGCCCCGTGCTCGGTGGCATGCTGGTGGCAAGCTTTCCCTGGGAGAGTATCTTTCTCATCAACCTGCCCATTGGCGTCATCTCGTTTATCGTGGGGCTCTACACGCTGCCGCATGTTAAGCCGGAGGCCGGCGAGCGCCCCATGTCCCTTGCTGAGGCCGCTCGTCGCTGCTTTGCAAATTCGGCCTTCACCATCAACCTTGCCTGCATGCTCATCGTGTTCGTTGGCATTGGCGCATCCGAGTTTATTCTGCCGTTCTATTTTCAGGACGCTCACGGCTTTGGTTCTGACATTTCCGGACTGCTCTTTTTGGCGTTGCCGATGGTGAATGCCTTTATCGGGCCGCTTTCGGGTACGGTTTCGGACCGTGTTGGCTGCGAGGGCCCCACGGCGGTCGGCCTGGGCGTGTACGTGTGCGGTCTCTTTGCGGTAAGTACGCTCGACGAGCACTCTTCCATCCCTGTGATTGTGTGCTGTGCCGCGTTTATGTCGTGCGGTACGTCGATTTTCCAGAGCCCCAATAACTCGCTGTATATGGGCTCGGCTCCACGCGAAGCGCTCGGCTTTGCAGGCAGCCTGGGCAGCCTGGCGCGCTATGCGGGTATGGCAGTGGGTATTACGGTGGCGTCGCATATCCTGTATGGGCAGATGAGCGTGGCGATGGGCGAGGCCGTGACCAGTTTTGTTGCAGGCCGTCCGGATGTGTTCCTGTTTGGCTTTCGTTCGGTATTTTACGTGCTCATGGCTGTGGCGGCAGTGGGCTTTGCGCTTGCTATGGTGCGTTTAGTGAAGATACGCGCCCGCCATTAGCGTGTTGGGAGGCTGTCTGCCACGATTCGCGCCGTCCCAAAAAGACTGGTTTGTGGTGCGATGCTGCTTGTGGGGCGGGCGGGGGTCGGTCCGTGGTAGACTATCGAACAACGTTTATTAATCGCGCGGTATCGTTGCCGCGAGAAGGGGTTGCGCCATGCAGGAGCTTGAGGATCGTATTCGCCATGACGGCATCGTAAAGGCCGGTAACGTCCTTAAGGTTGATGCCTTCCTCAACCACCAGTGCGACGTTGAGCTGTTCGACCACATGGGCGCCGAGTGGGCCCGTCTGTTCAAGGATGTCGAGATCAACAAGATCCTGACGATCGAGGCTTCGGGCATTGGCATGGCTTGCATCGCGGCCCAGCATTTTGGCGGCGTGCCGGTGGTCTTTGCCAAGAAGGCGCAGTCCATCAACCTTGACGGCGAGCAGTATGCCACGACCATCTATTCCTTTACCAAGCAGAAGGAGTACCCGGTCATCGTTGGCAAGCGCTTCCTGTCCGAGGGCGACAAGGTCCTGATCATCGACGACTTTTTGGCCAACGGCTGCGCGCTCGAGGGTCTTATCAAGATCTGCGAGGCTGCAGGTGCCGAGGTATCCGGCATTGGCATTGCGGTGGAGAAGGGCTTCCAGGGCGGTGGCGATAAGCTCCGTGAGCGCGGCTTCCGCGTTGAGAGCCTGGCCCGTATCGCCGATATGGACTGCGAGACCGGCGAGATCACCTTCGCCTAAGCGCGCAACACAAGCGATTGGTATGCGATGTGACAAAGGGACTGTCCCTTTGTCGCATTTTTTGTATGAGGGGGGTGTTGATATGGATGAGAACAAGATGGGATGGCGCGAGTATGCGCGCTATGCCGAGATGTCGGCCGAGGAGTTGGCACGCGATTGCGAGGTGCAGGTGTTTCGCGCGACGGGCCCGGGCGGACAAGGCGTCAACACGACTGACTCGGCGGTGCGCATGAAGCATATCCCTTCGGGGATTACCGTGACGGCACGCGAGAGCCGCAGTCAGTTTCAGAATCGCAGCTGCTGTTTGCGTAAGCTACGCGCTGAGCTTGAGCGTCGCGGGCGTCCACCGCGCCGACGCGTAAAGACCAAGGTGCCTCAGCGCTCTCGCCAGCGCAGGCTCAACGACAAGCACTTCAACGCCATTAAAAAGGCCAACCGTCGCAAGCCGGGCGGGGAGGAATGATCTTCTCAATAAGTTACGGTGAAATAGGGACTGTTTGCGGCTTTAGCTGCATAAACAGTCCCTATTTCACCGCAACTTAGGGATGGCTAGTGGGTGGGGTGCCAGACGCGGAGGGTGCCGCCGAGGACGTCGACCTCGATGCGCGAGGCGACAACGGGCTCGCCGTCGGCCTGGATGGGGTAGTCGGGCTCCTCAAAGGTGAGTTCGGCATGGCGGCAGCGGCGCATGCGAACCGGTGGCAACTTGGTATGGTGGCCGTCCTTGGCCGAAAGAAACATAGGCAGGGCAATCGCGCGAGGGACGGGGCCGCATGCGTAGCAGACGTCGAGCATGCCGTCGCAGGGGTCGGCATCGGGGCAGATGCGATAGCCCGAGCCATACGTGGGGCCCAGCTGAATCGCCATGATGATCGCCCTTACGCGCTCGGCGGGCGCCCCGTCAAAGCTGACTGTCATGGGGTAGTTGCGGTAGCGCAGACCAAACTGCTCCAGACCCGAGAGGGTGTAGAGCGGAGCGCCAGCGAGGCCCGTCTTTTTGCGCAGCTCGGTGGTGCCCAGGCCGATGGCGGCATCGATGCCGACCGAAAGCGTTTGGTCGTAGTACTCAACGGTAGCCTCGCCGCTGCCGTTTGCGGGGTTCCATGAGCGAATGCGTCCGATATCCTGGCGCTGCAGCTTGCAGGTGAGCAGCGCGCCAAAATCCTTGCCGGAGAAATCGTCGATACCGAGGGTCTGGGCAAAATCGTTGCCGGAGCCTACGGGTAGGACGGCAAGGGCGGGACGGACCGCCTCATCCTGCTTCATGAGTCCATTGGCAACCTCGTGGATCACGCCGTCGCCGCCAAGGGCGATAACGGTGCGATAGCCCTGAGCCTGCGCGGCAAGCTCCTTGGCATGTCCCATGCGCTCAGTCAGCACCAGGTCAAACTGGGATGAGCGCGCGGTTATGTCCAAAAAGCGTTGCAGGCGCTCGGCAACTTCGCGCGCCGCACCAGATTGGGCGGCGGGGTTGGCGATGATGAGCGTGCGACCAAAATCAGTTGCGTGCATGGGGCGACTCCCGACGTATGACGTGACGGTGCGGTCGCGCTCGGGTTGCGTTGTCCCGATTGTGGCTGCACGGCGAATACTTACATCTACTCTATCAGGTCGTTGTGGCGCTCGATAGCATCCGCCACCGTACCGCCCTCGTCCACAATAAGCGAGCGGCGCTTGGGTGAGATGATGCGCTGGGCGGGGTACACGCCGCGGTGTCCTCCGGTTAGGTAGCTGATAAAGGCCACGATGACAAAGAACCCGGCGGCCGTGCCGTGGAACAAGTCGATGGCCATCATGCAGGTGGTGATGGGCACGTTGAGGCCGGCGCAGAACACGCCGAGCATACCGAGAGCCGCCAGAAAACTGGGGTCGATTCCGACGAGGCAGCCGATCCAGCCACCGAGTGCCGCACCGATGCCAAACAGGGGCGTGACCTCGCCGCCTTGGAAGCCCGCGCCCAGGGTAAGCGCTGTGACGACCAACTTGATGGCTGCGTCCGCCAGGGTGGTGTTGCCTGCAAATCCGGCGCCGGAAAGCCACGTGGAAAGGCCGGCGTAGTCCCAGGCGTCGAGGAGGGCATAGGCGGCCAAAACCACGAGTGCGCCGATGAGTGCGCGAACAAGGTAATTGGTGATAAAGCGACCGTACAGGCTCGTGACGGTTCGAACCGACCAGGCAAAGAGACGTGCCGTCAGACCGAAGATAATGGCGCTGATAACAACGATGACAACCGTCCGTGGTGTCATGGTGGGAACGCTGGCGATGACATTCGCTTCGTACTCGGTACCCAGGGCGAGTGATGTAAAGTAGCCGGTAAACGAGGCGACCAGACAGTAGATGCCCGCGGTGTAGTCGATCTTGCCGATAAAGCACATTTCCATGCCAAAGAACGCGCCGGCAAGGGGTGAACCGAATACGGCGCCAAAAGCGGATGAGATGCCGGCGAGCATGAGGTCGTGGTGGTCATGCTTTTTGAGGTGGGCGAGGCTCGAGATGTTGCTGGCGATGGTGCCGCCAATCTGCACCGCGGCTCCCTCGCGACCGGCCGACCCGCCCGTTAGGTGCGTGAGCGTGGAGCAGACGAAGGTGAGAACGGCCATGCGCATATGGATAAGGCGTGTGCCCAGGGCGGAGTCGATGACCAGGTTGTTACCTCGTTTGGCGGCAAGGCCGTGGTTTTTGTACACCCATGCGGTGGCAACGCCCACAACGGGAAGCAACGCGTAAATCCACACGTGGTGCTCGCGATAATCGGTCGCGATATTCAGCGAGGCCAAAAATGCCCAAGCGGCAACACCCATGGCGAGCGAGACGATGACGACGAGCGCGAGCAGTTTGGCGCTTGCAAACAGGTTGCGGGCGTTGCGGCGTGTGTCGGCGGCCAAGAGCTGCTCGGAGCGGGTGAGTTGACGCCTGCCGGCCATGATGACGTCGCTAAGGGAGAAAAAGCCGCCATCGTCGAGCGGCTGGGAATGATCCTGCGCTTCGTTTGCGCTTTCGGGTTTGTTGTTATGAGCCATATATTCCTCTTTTAGGTTGCAACGCAAGCATTATAAAACGCGGCAAGCGCGACGAGCCGGTGGGTTGGTTTCCATTCTGTTTCGCGGCTTGCGGCCGACAGGTGTATTTGCGGGTACAGGCCAAATCGCGGTCGCGCGTCGGGGATTATACTGAGACAAGCATAAAGAATCGGCGCTCCTGTTGTGCGCCGTGGCATTAAGAGGTGCATATGGCAGAGAAACTCATTCCGCTGGAGGACGCGCAGTCGATTGTTCTGTTGCACGTTGCTCCGACCAATCTCGTAGAGATTCCCGTGTGGCAGGCGGCTGGTTTTCCCTTGGCCGAGGATGCTGTGGCCGATATCGACATTTCGCCGTTTGCCAACAGCGCTATGGACGGATATGCCGTGCGCTCGGCGGATTTGGCGCAGGCGTCTGGTGAGACGCCTGTGACGCTCGACGTTATCGGACACGAGGCTGCGGGCCATGTGTTTGAGGGTGCTCTTGGCCCGGGCGAGACGGTCCGCATTATGACAGGCGCGCCGGTGCCCGAGGGTGCCGACGCCGTAGTGAAATACGAGATCGTCGAGGTGCTTGACGGCGATGGCAACGAGGGCTCGCGCGTCCGCTTCTCGGCGCCGGCCAAGGTGGGGGAGAACGTTCGCTCTGCCGCCGAGGAGGCCCATGCCGGCGATGTTGTGATACACGCCGGCGAGGTCGTGGCTCCGGCGGGCGCGGGCCTGCTGGCAAGCGCCGGTTACGCGAGCGTGAAGGTGCACGCTGCCCCACGTGTGGGCATCATCTCGCTGGGCACGGAATTGGTCGCACCGAGTAAAGTACCGGCGCGCGGTCAGATTCGCGATTCCAACTCCTCGGCGTTGATGGCCGAAGCACTCGATGCAGGAGCCGAGCCCGTGTTCTACGGCATTGCGTCTGATGATGAGCAGGCGATTGCCGAGCTCGTGCATCGCGCGGTGCAAGAGTGCGATTTTGTCATTACGAGCGGAGGCGCCTCGGCGGGCGATTACGACTATGTGACGGCACTCGTCCGGCGCGAGGGCGAGGTGCTGTTCGATCGCATCTCGATGCGTCCGGGCAAGGCCATCACGTTTGGCTTGCTCGGGGGTAAGCCCTACCTGGGGCTTTCAGGCAATCCGGCTGCGGCGTATGTGGGCTTTGAGATGCTCGCCCGTCCGGCGATTCGCAAGATGCGCGGCTTTGCCGAGGGTCCGCGTCCCGTGCAGCAGGCGACGCTCACACACGGTGTGAAAAAGCGCCAGGACCGACGCTTCTTCGATCGCGCCACGGTTTTGCGCGACCCCGAGACCGGTGAGCTGATGGTGACCGAGGCCAAGACGCAGAATTCGGCGCTGCTCGGCACGATGCAGCGGGCCAACTGCCTGCTGCGTATTGACGAAGGACCGTGCGAGCTCAAGGCGGGAGATGTCGTGGACGTTGTTCGCGTCGACCTGCCCGAGGGCACCGTGTTGTAGGAGGAATGCTGTGGAGTTGAAGATATCGATTGTGACGTGCTCGGATACGCGTGATCTTGCCCAGGACGAGGCTGGAGCCGCACTCGAGGAACTTATCGAGGCACAGGGCTGGACGGTCGCCTCACATGTGGTCGTGCGCGATGACGTCAGCGAGATTGGTGATGCCATTGTGGAAGCCGCCGATGAGTGCCACGCCAATGTCGTGCTCACCTGCGGCGGCACGGGGCTTTCGATGCGCGATGTGACGCCCGAGGCGACGCGTGCCGTCTGCGACCGCGATGTGCCGGGTATTGCAGAGGCGATTCGCGCGTACTCCATGACCAAGACGCGCCGCGCCATGCTCTCGCGCGCTATTTGCATGCAACGAGGTCATACACTTGTCGTAAACTTTCCCGGTTCTACGAAGGCCGCCCGCGAAAGCTGGGAGGCCATAGCAGACCAGCTGGAGCATGCGGCTCAGATGACAGTGGGCGGCGGACATACCAACTAAGCGGTTTACCTGCGGCGGGGCGACCTGAACGGCTGCTCCGCCTTTGTTTTCCACCGAAGCGACGCCGAGGTGCACGCTAACTCGAAACTATATTCTCTGACGAGAATAATTTCTCACTATCATTATTCGCGCGAAAGTATAATCTGATTGCAGATTAAAGCCCGCGGTGGGGTACCCGGGCACAAGGTCCGAAAGGGTTGAACATGTTCGATATGGTTTCTCGCCGCGGTTTTCTCTCGCTTTCTGCTGCCGCTGCCGCCGGCCTTGGCCTTGCCGGCTGCTCCGGTAACAAGACGTCTGAGCCGGCCGGCCCCGATGCCGGTTCTGCTAAGGCATCTTCCAAGAAAGCTGTCGAGCTGCAGGTCTTTGCCGCCAACTCGCTCGAGAAGGCTCTGCCCGAGGTTCAGGAGCTTTACACTGAGCAGACCGGCACCACGTTTGCCGACACGCAGTTTAAGGCGTCCGGTGACCTTGTCGAGCAGGTGCGCGCCGGTGCCACGGTTGACGTGCTCATCACCGCTTCCAAGGGCACCATGGATGACGCTGCGACCGCTGAGCTCGTCGACGCCGACACACGTGAGGACATGTTCGTCAACGACCTCGTGATCATTCGCGCCGAGGGTTCCGACACCAAGGTCGAGGCCATCGCGGACGTTGCGAACCTGGACGGCAAGATCGCCATCGGCGATGCCAAGACCGTCCCCGCCGGCAAGTACGCCAACCAGGCCCTGGCCTCCGTGGGCCTCTACACCGGCACCGAGGGCGACGACGGCGAGTATACTCCCGAGATCGCCGACAAGGTCGCGCTGGCCGATAAAGTGGGCACCGCAGCTGCCTATGTGTCCACAGGCGACTGCGTGGCCGGTTTTGTCTACAGCTCCGACATCTTCCGCTACGACGGCATCGAGGAGGCCTTCGTGTGCCCCGAGGATTCGCACAAGCCCATCGTGTACCCGGGTGCCGTTGCCGAGAGCTCCGAGCATGCCGACGAAGCCAAGGCGTTCATCGACTTTTGCCTGTCCAACAAGAAGGCCCAGAAGATTTGGGCCAAGTACGGCTTTGAGCTTTCCGAGTAGTGCGGCTTGGCGCGATAATTCCATCGTTTTGTGTTTCACTCCGTCCTTGTATTCTCTTGGAGCTTTTCGTGCTTAATAGATTCCGCATGCTTGTCGCCTGTGCTTTGACCTTCGCGCTTTGCTGGGTGCCAGGATTTGCGTTTGCTGGAGACGCTGAGGACGGGGCCCAGGTTGCTGCGACCGCTCATGGGCTTTCCTATGGGATCGAGGGTTTTGAGCGGTTGGCCAAGGGGACCGCTCGTGCCATGGAGGGCCAGCCTGAGGGCTACCGGTTTCCCGTTGACGAGGACGTGGACCTTGTAGTGGCGCCTGCTGTCGATCGCGTTGTGGTGTGGATATCGCCCAAGGCGGTCGAGAAGTATGGATTGGATCTGCAGGACAACGAGTGCGTATCGGGTCTCAAGGCCCTCGTCTGCAAGCTCGACAGCGCAAACTGCATGGGAGGTGCGCAGCTGGGGGACGTGGATCTTCCTTGGTATGTCACGGCGGAAACAACGTTTGATGCCGGTGGGTATACCTATGGCTTTGACGAGCGCGGTGCGGATGGGGACCGCTATGTGGTGATTGCATCAGCCTCGGGTGATGCCAAGGGCGGTGCGCGTTGGCTTGATAGCGCTCAAATGGTAGAGGCATCGTCTGTCGTGTTGCGGGATGAGCGGGGGCCCTTGACCTCTCTGACTTCCTTTTTGGGCGGTATCGACTATCGCCCGTTTTGGGTGTCCATAAAAACGAGCGGCCTTGCCCTGCTGATCTCCTTTGCGCTGGGCCTGTTTGCCGCGTGGAAGACCATGGGTACCTCGAGTCGCATCAAGGGCCTGCTCGACTCGGTCTTTACCATCCCTATGGTGTTGCCGCCTACGGTGTGCGGCTTTCTGCTCCTCATGCTGTTTGGCCGCTCGACCGGGGTGGGCCAGTGGCTCATCGCGCACGGTATCTCGATCGTCTTTACCTGGCCCGCGGCGGTGATCTCTGCCGTAGTGGTGTCGTTCCCGCTCGTCTACCGTACGGCGCTCGGCGCCTTTGAAAGCCTCGACACGCAGATGCTCGACGTCGCGCGAACCCTGGGCTGGTCCGAGCGTCGCATCTTTACCAAGCTCATGATGCCGCTTGGCTGGCCCTCCATCGCCGCCGGCACGGTGCTCGCCTTTGCCCGCGCGATGGGCGAGTTTGGCTGCACGCTGTTCTTTGCGGGCAACTACGCCGGCATTACGCAGACCATTCCCATTGCCATCTACTTTGAGTGGATGGGCGGTAACACGTCGGTGGCCCTCTTTTGGGTCGTCGTTGTGATCGTGTTTAGTTTCCTAGTCATCCTGTTCATCAACATGTACACCGCTCATTCGCAAAAGTATCGCGAGCGGGGCCTTTCCCGTGCGGAGCGCAAGCAGGCCAAAGAGTTTGCCGGACAGGGCGATTCGCTCGACCCGGCGGGCGGCGATGCCTTGCGTATCGATCGCGAGGCGGTGGCTGAGCTCATGCGCGATGACGCGGTCACGAAGGGAGGTCGATAGGCCATGTCGCTCGTTCTGGATATCAAAAAGCGCTATCCGGGGTTCACCCTCGACATCCAACTCGAAGCCGGCGAGGAGCGCGTGGCCCTGCTTGGTGCCTCGGGCTGCGGCAAGAGCTGCACGCTGCGCTGCATTGCCGGTGTGGAGACTCCCGACGAGGGCAAGATCGTTGTCAACGGCGTGACCTTTTTTGACTCGGAGGCGGGCATCAACCTGTCACCCCAGGAGCGAAAATGCGCCCTGTTGTTCCAAAACTATCAGCTGTTCCCCAACATGACGGTGGCCGACAACGTGTGCGCCGGCGTAAAGGATGCGGGCGACGCCGCGGCGCGTAAAAAACTTGCCGAGCGCTACCTGGGCATTTTTGGCCTGGCCGACTTTGCCGACCGCTATCCCGCGCGACTCTCGGGCGGCCAGCAGCAGCGTGTGGCCCTTGCTCGCATGGTGGCGGCGCACCCGGGCATCTTTATGTTCGACGAGCCCATGAGCGCACTCGATTCCTATCTTAAGAGCGCCCTCGAACAGAACATGCTCGACCTGTTCGATGTATGCAACCGCACCGTGCTCTACGTGAGCCACGACATCGACGAAGCGTGCCGCCTGTGCCAGCGCATTTGCGTGATGCATAACGGACATGTCGAGGAGATCGGCTCCGTCGAGGACGTGGTTCGCCGCCCGCAGACGCTGGCGGCACTGCGCCTGACGGGCTGCAAGAACACAAGCCGCGCGCGCAAGATTGGGCCCCAGGAGATCGAGGCCCTCGATTGGGGCATGACCTTTAATGTGGGTCGCGAGGTTCCCGATAATGTGGCGTACCTGGGTATTCGCGCAAGCTACTTCCATGTTGACAATCGCGCGGAGCGGGGCCGTAACAGCTACGATTTGCACGTGGCCCGTGTGAGCGATTCACGCTTTGAGCGCCTGGTGCTGCTGGACGTGCCGCGTGCTGATGCGCCCACGCGTCTGCAGTGGAAGGTCAACAAGGTGGGCATGCCTGTCGACGAGCTGCCGCAGGCAGGCGAGACACTGCGCATGCACTTCGATGCGAGTAAGATCCATTTGGTTTGTCGATAGCGCCGGGTAATGCCGTCGGGGATATAAGCCTCGGCGGCTTTGTCTTGTCGCTCGCCGAATGAGGGATGATAAACCCCTATCAATCGAGATACTTATTTATTAAACGACGGTACACGACGCTGTCGTACGAATGTCAACGGTGTTCGCATAGTCGATGGCCGTTGATATAGTTGACATCAACTTGTAAAGGAGGGTGCGCACATGCCGCAGACGACATACATTCGCCGCGTTGCCGCGCGCGCCCTGTATATGGCTCGGAGTCGCATATGAGCAGGTATGTTCACGGCTCCGGGAGAGACGACGCACAACTAAATAACTGTCCGCAAGGCAGGTTCCCCAAAATTCCGGGTTTGAGCACGGCCGGGCAATCGCCGTCCGCCGTGCATCGATACCGCTGTTATCCGTATTTGGTTCGAGAGGGGGGGAGCCGTCATGGCTGAAGAATTCGATTTCCATCCGATGTGGGAGAGCCTCGGCATGAATCTTGCCGACCACGACATGCTGCTGGGCGCCGTGGGCCAGATGTACGGCGATATGTTCCTGACGCAGAACAATCGCCCCAAGTCCACGTCCTACCTGGATTTTGTCGCCACCAACATCCACAGCGGCCGTATTAAGGAGATGCTCGACAAGAAGGAGGCTGGCGAGGCCACTAAGATCGTCGGTTCGTTCTGCGTGTACGTGCCCGAGGAGATCGTACTTGCCTGTGACGGCATCCCCGTGGGCCTGTGCTCGGGTGCCGATTGGGCAACCGATAAGGTCGAGGAGCACCTGCCGCGCAACACCTGTCCGCTTATCAAGAGCTTTGCCGGCTTTAGGCTGGGCGAGGTCTGCCCCTACATTGAGTCGAGTGACCTGGTGGTGGGTGAGAACACCTGCGACGGCAAGAAAAAGGCCTACGAGTTCTTTGCCACGCAAAAGAACATGTACGTCATGGATATTCCCAACGTTCACGACGAGTCGACGCTCGTGACCTGGAAGGCCGAGGTCAAGAAGCTCGCCGCCAAGATCGAGGAAGAGTGCGGCGTCAAGATTACGCCCGAGCGTCTGAAGGCCGCCATCCACGCCGTCAATGAGAAGCGTCGCGCCCTGCAGCGCCTCGCAGCCACGCGCGCTGCCGACCCGGCGCCCATCAGCGGTCTCGATAGCCTGCTGACCGTTCAGGCCGCCTTTATGGACGACACGCTGCGTCTGACCGGAGCCATCAACGATATGGCGGCTGAGTGCGAGCAGCGTGTCGAGGCCGGCGAGGGCGTGGCGCCCAAGGGGACCAAGCGCATCCTGTACACCGGTACGCCCATGGCCGTGCCCAACTGGAAGCTGTTCAACCTTATCGAGAAGGCCGGCGGCGTCGTGGTGGGCGAGGAGTCCTGCACGGGCTCGCGCTACTACAAGGACCTGGTCGACGAGTCCGGCGAGACGGTCGACGAGATGCTCGACGCCATCGCCGAGCGCTACTTTAAGATCAACTGCGCCGTCTTTACGCCCAACGATCAGCGTATGAAGGACATTGTCCAGATGGCCAAGGACCTGCATGCCGACGGTATCGTCGACGTGGCCCTGCAGTTCTGCACGCTCTACGAGATGGAGTCGTTTGCCGTGGAGAAGGCCGCCGAGGAGGCGGGCATTCCGTTTATGCACATCACGACGGACTACGCCGGCGAGGATGCAGGCCAACTGCAAACCAGGATCGAGGCTTTCTTGGAAACCATTTAGGGCTATCCGCCTCGGCGGCTTCCCCAGGCACCCGATCTTGCCGTTCTAACTGTCGCTTGCGTACCAAAGTACGCGGCGCTCCTCTTTCACGGCAACCTCGAGCACCTGGGAAAGCCGTTTCCTTGGTTGGTTAAAAGGTTTGTTAAGGAGCTATATGTCGGAATATATTGAGCAGCCGTTGCCGTCCACGTTTGAGGAGTTCAACGAACAGCGCAAGGCGTCGTTTATTCGCGTCAAGGATTACAAGCAGGCCGGTAATCGCCTAGTCGGTTTTTTGTGCAGCTATACGCCGCTCGAGATTATCGATGCCGCGGGGGCTGCGAGCGTGGCGCTGTGTGGCACGTCCGACGAGGTGATTCCCGAGGCCGAGAAGGTGCTACCGGCAAACCTCTGCCCACTCATCAAGTCGACGTACGGTTTTGCCTATTCGCAAAAGTGCCCGTTTACGTACTTTAGCGACATGATCATCGGCGAGACCACCTGCGACGGCAAGAAGAAGATGTACGAGCTACTCAACGAGCTCAAGCGCACGCACACTCTGCATCTTCCGCAGGGTCGCGATCGCGCCTACGAGCGTGAAGGCTGGTACGAGGAGTGCCGCCTGCTCAAGGAGGAGCTCGAGGGTTTCTACGGCATCACGATTACCGACGATGACCTGCGCGCTGCCGTCCGTCGTCGCAACCGCTTGCGTGCGGCCCAGCTCGACATGTTTGC
>CABUUD010000018.1 GCA_902494585.1 uncultured Collinsella sp.
ACGCTGGCATCGAGTATTCAACCTGGTAACAACACCCAACCCAAAAGGAAAGGTTTCATGGCAAACAAGCTCTCCGTCGCATTTATCGGCACCGGAATCATGGGTGCCCCCATCGCCGGCCACATCCTGGACGCCGGCTATCCCGTCACGGTCAACAATCGCACCAAGTCCAAGGCTGCCGCGCTTATCGAGCGCGGCGCCGTCTGGGCCGATGCGCCGGCCGATGCCGTGGCGAACGCCGATGTCGTCTTTACCATGGTGGGCTATCCCTCCGAGGTCGAGGAGCTCTACCTGGCGGGCGACGGCCTGCTCGCGTGCACCAAGCCGGGCGCGGTCTTGATCGACCTCACCACGAGCTCGCCCGAGCTCGCCCGTGACATTGCCGAGGCCGCCCAGGTCTCCGGTCGCATGGCGTTTGACTGCCCCGTCACCGGCGGCGAGTCGGGCGCTATCGCCGGCACGCTCACGGCTATCGTGGGCGCTACCGAGAACGACATCGCGCCGGTCCGCGACATCCTTTCCACCTTTGCGGCAACCATCTGCTGCTTCGACGGCGCCGGCAAGGGCCAGGCTGCCAAGCTCGCCAATCAGGTGTCGCTGGGCGCCTGCATGGTCGGCATGGCGGACGCCATGGCATTTGCCGAGCTGAGCGGCCTTGACCTGGAGAAGACCCGCCAGATGATCCTGGGCGGTACCGGCAAGTCCGGCGCCATGGAGAGCCTGGCGCCCAAGGCGCTCGACGGCGACTACAAGCCCGGCTTTATGGTCGAGCACTTCATTAAGGACCTGCGCTTGGCGCTCGCTTACGCCGACGATCGCGAGCTCGCGCTGCCCGGTGCCGACGTGGCCTTTACGCTCTACGATATGCTCGACGCCATTGGCGGCGCCAAGCTGGGCACCCAGGCCATCACGGTACTCTACAAGGAGGAGGCCGACGCCATCGCCGCCGGTCTGGACTGGTCGCAGTATCGCCCCGAGGAGCATGGTGCCCACGAGGACGGCTGCGGTTGCGGCGAGCACGGCGACGACCACGAGTGCGGTTGCGGCCACCACCATGGCGAGGACCACGAGTGCTGCGGCGGCGACGGCCATGATGACGGCCACGAGTGCTGCTGCGGCCACCATCACGAGGAGTAGCGCCCATGAGCTGGACGTTCGTGGTGCTCGCGCTGGTGCTCTTTCTCTTTGCGATCTACATTGGCTTTTTGTGCGGCCAGTGGGCGTGCGAAAAGCGCGTGATCACCAAGCGCGACTACTGGATTGCCAACTTTGCAGGAGCGGCGGCAGTCGTCCTGCTGACCTGGGTGTTCTCGCTGTTCCCGCTGGTGCAGTTTGCGCCGATCGGCTGGCTCGGCGGCTTTATCGCCGGCCTTAAGATGAGCTTTGGCGAGTCCGTGGGTCCGTGGCGCAAGCACGACGAGGTCTTTAACGTCAACAAGGCTCACCGCGCCGCCGCCGACGCGGGCGATGCCGAGGAGCGTCGCCGCGCACGCCGCAATGGCGCGGCCGACCGACAGCTCATCTCGGTCACCGATGACAGCAAGGGTGCTGGCAAGCACGCTAAGAAATAGTAAGAAGAGGTAACTATGGCAGAAAACAAGGAAGAACAGCTCACCGACGAGGAGCTGGCACAGCTTCAGCTGGCAGAGGAGAACGAGAACGCCGTCGACCGTCTGGTCAAGGAGCTCGGCTGCCCCACGCGCCGTATTCGTCAGTTTGCCGCCCGCGTGCTGCACCTGCTTGCCGAGCGCGATCCGCAGCGCGTCGTGCCCTGCGTGCCCGCGCTGATCGAGGCGCTCGACCGCCCCGAGGCTCAGACCCGCTGGGAGGCTCTCGATGCCCTGGCGGCGCTCGCCACCACCTGCCCCGAGCAGCTGGGCGATGCCTTTGAGGGCGCCGAGACCGCGCTGTTCGACGAGATTTCGTCCACGCTGCGCTATGCCGCCTTCCGCCTGCTGTGCGTGTGGGGTGCCACGAGCGTCGAGCGTTCGCGCGAGGCTTGGACCATCCTGGACGAGGCCATCCAGTGCTACCACGGCGACCTCGAGTATCGCGACATGCTTGGTTGCCTGTACGAGTTTGGTCAGGGCGAGATCGACGCCGAGGTCGCCGAGAAGCTCGCGCTGCGCCTTAAGTTCGATGCCGAGAACGGCAAGGGCAGCTATCTCAAAGCCCGTTCGAGCGAGATTTGCGAAATGCTTGTTAAACGTTTTGGCCTGGATCTCTCCAAAAAGAAGAAGCGTGCTAGCGTTAAAAAATCTGAGGCCGCCGAAGACGAGGAGTAACAGATTATGGCGCACGATGTAGTCCTGATTCCCGGTGACGGTATCGGTCCCGAGATTACGCAGGCCATGCGCCGCGTGGTCGAGGCCACCGGTGTCCAGATCAATTGGAACGTCCAAGAGGCCGGTGCCGGCGTCATGGACGAGTTTGGCACGCCACTGCCTCAGCACGTGCTCGACGCGGTCGCCGAGACCAAGGTTGCTATCAAAGGCCCCATCACCACGCCGGTCGGCACGGGTTTCCGCAGCGTTAACGTCGCCCTGCGCAAGCATTTTGACCTGTACGCCTGCGTGCGACCCTGCCTGTCGCAGCCGGGCGACGGCTCGCGCTTCCGCGACGTCGACCTGGTCATCGTGCGTGAGAACACCGAGGACCTCTACGCCGGCATCGAGTTCGATGAGGGCGCTGCCGAGGTCGAGGAGCTCTCGCAGCTCGTCGAGCGCTCGGGCCAGAAGACCTTCGCCGCGGATTCCGCGATCTCAATCAAGCCCATCTCCATCGCCAAGAGCCGCCGTATTGTGGAGTACGCCTTTGATTACGCCCGCCGCTGCGGCCGCAAAAAGGTGACGGCCGTGCATAAGGCCAACATCATGAAGGCGACCGACGGCCTGTTCCTGCGCGTTGCGCGCGAGGTGGCCGCCAACTATCCCGATATCGAGTTCAACGATAAGATCGTCGACGCCACCTGCATGGGCCTGGTCCAGAACCCCAACGACTTCGATGTCCTGGTGCTGCCCAACCTGTACGGCGACATCGTCAGCGACCTGTGCGCTGGCCTGGTGGGTGGTTTGGGCATGGCCCCCGGCTCCAACATCGGTGCCGACTGCGCCATTTTCGAGGCAACGCACGGCTCCGCGCCCGATATCGCTGGCCAGGATATCGCCAACCCCACGGCCGAGATCCTCTCTGCTGCGATGATGCTCGATCACCTGGGCGAGAACGACGCGGCCAATCGCATTCGCGCCGCCGTTTCTGCTACGCTCGACGAGGGTGAGCAGGTTGCCGGCGACGTTCGTCGTGCCCAGACCGGCTCCGTTGAGGGCGCTGTGAGCACGCAGGCCTTTGCCGATGCCGTTATCGCGCACCTGGCCTAAGGCATGCAGACTGCAAACGCCTAAATAGTACTTAAGTGTTTGCGTATAACCTGAGAATCAATACGCCCGGCGCTCTGTCGGGCGTATTCTATTGCGGACTATGTTTCCTAACAAGGAGTAACTGATATGGGTCTGATTCAAAAGAAGGACGAGAAGGACGAGATCGACGGCATCCAGATCATCGAGCGCGGCGAAGGACCCGACGGTGATGAGGACGAGAAGATCGATCTGGTCGCCGGTACGTCTGCCGAGCACATTGCTGCCGGTACGACGGCCGAGGAGGAGGACGCCCGCCTGGAGGCTCAGATTGCCGCGGATGCCGCTGACGAGAATCTGATGCCCGAGGAGCAGGACGAGGACGACGACTCCGACGAAGACGACCATACATCCAAGCACAAGAAGACGATGATTGCCGCCTTTGTGGTCGCTATCGTGATCGCTGCGGTGGTCGGCTTCTTTATCGGCAACGGTGGTTTTGGCGGCAAGGGTGTTGGCTCGGCGACCCTCACCGAGGACCAGCTCGATTCGACCGTGGCAAGCTATAGCTACAACGGCAAGAAGAGCGACATCACCGCGCGTGAGGCCATCGAGAGCCAGTACAGCCTCGACACCGTCAAAGATAGTGACGGCAACTATACTGCTCCTTCTGCCGACGTCATCCTGTCCTACGTGCGCAACAAGATCCTGCTGGATGCTGCCGAGGACGAGGGCATTACCGTTTCTTCCAAGGAAATGAAGAAGTACGCCGAGGATTCCATCGGCACCTCCGACTACAAGACCATGGCCACGCAGTATGGCGTGTCCAAGGACCAGGCCAAGCAGATCGTCCGTCAGTCCGCGACGCTGCAGAAGCTCTACAAGAAGAAGGTGGGCGATAGCTCCGCAAGTATGCCGACCGCCCCGACCGAGCCTTCTGACGGCAACGAGGAGACCGCGAGCAAGGACTACGCCGACTACATCATCAACCTTGCCGGCGACGAGTGGGATAGCGAAAAGGGTACCTGGAAGGACGCCGATAGCACCTACGCTAAGGCCTTCGCTGACGATGCCTTTACGGCCGATAGCGCTACCTATAAGCAGGCCATGACCGCCTTTTACACCGCCTACCAGCAGTATTCCTCGCAGGCTTCGAGCGCCAGCTCCAAGTGGACCGAGTATGCTAACGGCCTCTACGCCAAGGCCAACATCAGCATCTACGGCCTGTTTGCGTAAAGAGTCGCACGGCTCATCGAGCATCTAGCCGATAGACAGCAAAAAGTCCGCCAGTACGGAAGTCGTTCTGGCGGACTTTTTGCGTTGAGGCGTGATTGGTGGCTTAATTATGGCTATTCATCTTTAAGTCCAAAAAGGCTATCGGCTTCATCGTCGGATATATATTCCAGTACATCGCCCGGTTGGCAATCGAGTGCCCGGCATATCGCGTCAAGAGTTGAAAAACGCACGGCAGAAACCTTGCCAGTCTTTATGCGCGACATATTGACTTGGGAGATGCCCACGCGTTCCGCAAGTTCTTTGGATGAGATCTTGCGTTCGGCGAGCATGCGGTCGAGCCGCAGAATGATCATGGATTCCCCCTAGAGCAACTCGTCATCTTGTTTTTGCAGGATACACCCGTAGCGGAAGATGCTGGCAATCAGGATAATAATCAGGCCTGCAAAGAGCATAGAGGGCTCGAACAGCTGGCCGCCGAAGGCATCTGTAAAGCTGCCGCCAAATCCCGAAAGCATCAATCCCGTGACTATGGCACCAAGGAGTCTCACGGCAGCGCCGCCGATAAGGAACAAAAGCCCAACTCGATGTAGCATACGGCTGCATTCAAGGTCAAAGGGCCTGCCCGCCTTTTCAATGATGGAGAAAAGCTTGTATGCGCTCAGTGCGATAGCGAGCGCGAGGAATGTCATCATGACGCTCCCCATGGCGGTGTGACCGTCGTGCGCGATGAGCATAAGTGGGGTCTGTGCATTGGCACCGACGAGAGCGAGGCACGGTCCTTCGCCGGCTTGAAGTTCTACGGATTGGAGACAGAATCCTTGGGAGAGACTGGGCAATATGAGTAGAAGGTCGATTGCAATGACTGCGAAGAGTCCCAGAGCGAGTGCCGCAGTGGCGCAGATTGTGGCCCATTTGCAGATGCGGGTGAGCCTCCTCAGCTCGGCTATTGTCTGTTCGCGACCGATGGCTTCATTCGATGTGGATGCGTTCCGGCGGATCATAGCCCCTCCAACCAATCTCTTGGATGATACTTGTATCTTATATCATAATTAATGACAAACGATAAATAATTACGAATACTGACTAAGTAATGATTGAAAACGATTAGCATGAACTATTAGCTCGTTTTGAGTGTCGGAGTTCGGCGCGCGGGGGATGAGGACAAATGTCAAAACTTCCCGTGATCGCGCAAGCGCTCCATTGTGTTTCCCTAATTCATCTGGGAAAACAACTGCAAACGATTGCAAGTAACCGGTGAGCGGTCGAAAACTACCGTTCACCGATAATCTCAAAACTGGTTCTAACTGGTATTAAGTCAAAAAGACCAATTCACACATCTTCACAATGACCTGCAATTTTTCTTCACGCTATTTTTAGCCGCCCTGCGTTGTTTAGACGCAGGAAAAGATCCGATCTTTTGCCAAAGCATTTCGAAACGGTTTCAAAACCGCAGGTAGAAGTGTTAACGACCGGTAAACGGTCGATTTATCACCGTGAACGGTGCAAAAACGTTTTACCGTATGAATCAACGGAAGCGGCCTCTTCTGGGGTGATATAGTGACAACAACACGTCACGTGGTTACTACCAGTTTAGAAACCACTGGTCTTTAAAGAACGCTTTCCAAGAAGCTTTAAGGGCGAGCGCCCGCTGGCTTCCGAAAATCATCGGACTCAGATTGTACACACCTTCGGAAGGGAAATTTGAATGGTTGGCTTTATTCTTACCGGTCATGGACAGTTCGCACCCGGCCTTGCAAGCGCTATCGCTATGGTTGCCGGCGACCAGCCCGCTTTTACCGTCGTTCCTTTTGAGGGCGATCAGGCTGCTTCCTACGGTGAGGATCTCCGCGCCGCTATTACCGCCATGCGCGAGGAGTGCGATGGCGTGCTCGTCTTTACCGACCTGCTTGGTGGCACCCCGTTCAACCAGTCGATGATGATTGCCCAGGATGTCGACAATGTCGAGGTTCTGACCGGCACTAACCTTCCCATGGTTATTGAGCTTCTGTTCCTCCGCGGCAACGCCACGCTCGCCGAGCTTGGCGAGCAGGCCGTGACCGTTGGCCAGACGGGCATCACCGCCCAGACGGTCGCATCCGTTGCCGGCTCCGAGGAAGAGGATATCTTCGGCGACGAGGACGGCATCTAATGGCCGATTTCGGAGCCAACGTCCTGAGCTCCTCGGTCGCCCTTTTAGGCCTGCTCGCCATCATGGGCTTGATTTACACCATCTGGTCGCAAATCAACATGAAGAAGAAGCAAAAGTACTTCAAGGAGCTGCACACCGAGCTCAAGCCGGGTCAGGAGGTTCTTTTCGCCGGCGGTATCTACGGAACCGTCAAAGGCATCGAAGGCGAGAAGGTCCAGATCAAAGTCCGATCCGGAGCCGTCGTAGATGTTTCGCGTTACGCGATTCAGGAGATCAAGTAACTGTCGTCAGCAAATAACGAAAGGAAGCTGATAAACATGGCAGAACCCAACATTCTTCTTACCCGCATCGATAACCGACTGGTTCATGGTCAGGTTGCCACTCAGTGGAACTCCACTCTGGGCTCCAACCTCATCCTCGTCGCCAACGACGACGTGGCGACCAACACCATGCGCCAGAACCTCATGAAGATGGCCGCTCCCGCCGGCGTCGCTACGCGTTTCTTCTCTCTGCAGAAGACCATCGACGTCATTGGCAAGGCGAGCCCGCGCCAGAAGATCTTCATCGTGGCCGAAACACCGGAAGACGTGCTTACGCTCGTCAAGGGCGGTGTGCCTATAAAGAAGGTAAACATCGGCAACATGCACATGTCGGAAGGAAAGCGCCAAGTCGCCACCTCCGTCGCAGTTAACGACGAGGATGTCGCTGCGTTTAAAGAGCTGCAGGAATTGGGGGTGGAGTTGGAGATCAGACGCGTTCCGAGCACGCCTGTTGAGGACACGAGCAAGCTCTTCTCGTAATCCTCGTGATCCACGTTGTCAGGAGTGAAACCCTGACGTTCTGTACGTGATATCCAAAGTGCGTACATTCATTTTGAAAGGAGGAGCAAGATGGAATACTCGATCATCCAGATCGCTCTGGTCTTCGTCGTCACGTTCATCGCGGCAATCGACCAGTTTGACTTCCTCGAGTCTCTCTATCAGCCCATCGTCACCGGCGCCGTCATCGGTCTTATCCTTGGCGACCTCAACACCGGTCTTCTCGTGGGTGGTACTTATCAGCTCATGACGATCGGCAACATGCCGATCGGAGGCGCTCAGCCGCCTAACGCCGTCATTGGCGGCATCATGGCAGCCATTCTCGCTATCGCTACGGGTCTCGAGCCCAACGCGGCAGTCGGCCTTGCCATTCCGTTCGCTCTGCTTGGTCAGCTCGGCGTTACCCTGGTCTTCACGCTTATGTCCCCGCTTATGTCCACGGCCGATAACATGGCTCATAACGCGGACACCAAGGGCATCGAGCGCCTGAACTACTTCGCCATGGCTCTGCTCGGCCTGATCTTCGCTGTCGTCGTCACCCTGTTCTTCATCGCTGGCGCTACCATCGGTCAGACCATCGCTTCCGCCATCCCGACTTGGCTGCAGACCGGTCTGTCCGCTGCAGGCGGCATGATGCGCTTCGTCGGCTTCGCCGTCCTGCTCAAGGTTATGATGAACCGCGATATGTGGGGCTTCTTCCTCATGGGCTTTGGTCTCGCGCTCATCACCGTTGCCAACGATTCTCTGGCAACCCCTGCTCTGCTCATCCTCGCTCTCATCGGCTTCGGCATCGCTTTCTGGGACTTCCAGCAGCAGACCGAGCTGAAGGGTGCAGCTGTTTCTGACGGAGGTGACTTCGAAGATGGCATCTAATGAGTATGTGATCCCGGAGCACTACGAGGATCTCACTCCTGCTCCGCAGCTCGACCAGAAGACCCTCAACAAGATGGCTTGGCGCTCCTGCTTCCTGCAGGCCTCGTTCAACTACGAGCGTATGCAGGCCGCCGGTTGGCTCTACTCCATCATCCCCGGTCTGGAGAAGATCCACACCAACAAGAACGACCTCGCGGCTTCCATGAGCCACAACCTGGAGTTCTTCAACACCCACCCGTTCCTCGTCACCTTTGTTATGGGCATCGTGCTTTCGCTCGAGCAGAACAAGGTTGACATCCCCACGATCCGCGCTGTCCGCGTCGCCGCAATGGGCCCGCTCGGTGGTATCGGTGACGCTCTGTTCTGGCTGACGCTCGTGCCTATCACGGCCGGCATCACCTCCAACATGGCCATCAACGGCAACGCTGCTGCGCCGATCATCTTCCTGGTGATCTTCAACGTCGTCCAGTTCGCTCTGCGTTTCTGGCTCATGAACTGGTCCTACAAGCTTGGCACCAGCGCTATTGACGCTCTGACCGCCAACATGCAGGCCTTCACGCGTGCCGCTTCCATCATGGGCGTCTTCGTCGTCGGTTGCCTGGTCGTCACCATGGGTGGCACCCAGATCAACCTCCAGATCCCCAACGGCACCACCCGTGGTCTCTCCGCTACTACCGTGATCGTCTCCGAGAAGGAGGCCGAGAACTTCACCGGTATGGAGGGCATCGATACCGAGACCGCTGAGGCCGGTACCATCGCCATGACCGATGAGGACGGCAACGCCCTCACCGCCTCCGATGCCGACGGCAACGCTGTCGAGTGCGGCGTTACCGATCTGGGCAACGGCATGGAGTCCGTGACTTACGGCACCGTTACTGAGGATCCGGTCAACTTCTCCGTTGCCGACACCCTCAACACCATCGTCCCCAAGCTCGTCCCGCTTATGCTTACGCTGCTGCTTTACTACATGTTCGCTAAGCACAGCTGGACCCCGACCAAGGGCATTCTGCTGCTCTTCGTCCTCGGCATCCTGGGCGCTGGCCCGCTTGGTCTCTGGCCGAGCATCTGGTAAGGCTCTAGCTTGAGGGGTGTGTCCCTACGCGGCTCACACCCCGACCCCTTAAGCCATGTGTATGTTAAAAGCCGCGTGCTCGAATGAGCGCGCGGCTTTTGTTTTCTTGATGATTCGGGTGTGGCAGACAGATAATGCTAAACACCCTAGGTAGTTAGCCGAATTCGAGCAAAAGGGAGGATAGGATGGCGATCGGAGCGCGTAAGCAGCCGCTGTACGATCAGCTAGTCGATATTCTGACCGAAAAGATTGACCATGAATATCGCGCCGGTGACATGATTCCTTCCGAGCGCGAACTTTCGGAGCGCTATGGTCTCTCGCGCACTACGGTACGCCTGGCTCTGCAGGAACTGGAGCGTTTAGGACTGGTGGTTCGGCAGCACGGTCGCGGTACCTTTGTGACCGACCGTTCGGCAAAAGCAACCAATCTTATGCAGTCCTACAGCTTTACCGAGCAGATGCGCGCGATGGGTCGAGAACCCGAGACCACGATTCTCGAGTTTTGCGAGATGGAGGCCGATAAGAATCTGGCCGAGCATATGGGATTGCGCATCGGTGATCGCATTTTTAAGCTCAAGCGCCTTCGTTCTGCCGACAACATGCCCATGATGGTCGAACGCAGCTATCTACCGGTTCGTCAATTTCTGTCCCTAAAGCGACCGCTGCTGGAGCGTAAGCCGCTTTACGATGTGATTGAGCAGGACTTTCAGCAAAAGATTCGCGTGGCCGAAGAGGAGTTCTATGCGAGCATAGCCCGTCCCACCGATGCCCACCTTTTGGGAATTGTCGAGGGCTCGCCTGTGCTCGATTTGGTCAGGACTACGTATAACGAGTCAAACGAGGTAGTGGAGTACACACTCTCGGTTGCTCGTGCCGATCAGTTTAAATACAAGGTCTACCACCAGCGTAGCAACTAGTGCTCGCATCGTTTCCATATGGTGATTCTTTGCATTTAACTGGTTACTACCAGATAACCAACCGAAGTGTATAATTGCACGTCAGAGGATTACTTCTAGAGAGAGGTATTAGAAATGTTCGAGAAGAGTGTCGAGGAGCTCACCGAGCTCGGCGCCCAGATCACCACGGCCGAGATTGCTCAGCAGCCCGAGCTTTGGCGCGATACGCTCAACATCTATCGCGAGAACAAGGAGACCATCGAGGCCTTCCTGGCCGAGGCTCGCGCTATGGGCGAGGGTCGTCTGTCCGTTGTCTTCACCGGTGCCGGTACGTCCGACTACGTTGGCGATACCTGCGCCCCGTACCTGCGTCACGCTGGCAACACTGATCTCTACGACTTTAAGCCCATCGCCACGACCGACATCGTGAGCGCCCCGCGCGACTTCCTGCGCGCCGAGGATCCCACGCTCGTGGTTTCCTTTGCCCGCTCTGGCAACAGCCCCGAGAGCCTTGCCGCCGTTGCCGTTGCCAAGGAGCTCGTCCACAACGTCAAGTTCCTCAACATCACCTGCGCTCCCGAGGGCAAGCTTGCCGTCGAGTCTGCCGATGATCCCAATGCGCTGACGCTGCTCATTCCGCGCGCCAACGACAAGGGCTTCGCCATGACCGGTTCTTATTCCTGCATGACCCTGCTCTCCACCCTTATTTTCGACACTGCCTCTGACGAGCAGAAGGCCGAGTGGGTCGAGACGATTGCCAAGATGGGCGAGGAGGTCATCTCCCGTGAGCCTGAGATCGCCGATTACCTGGCTGGCGATTTCAACCGCGTGACCTACTTGGGTTCTGGCTCCTTCGGTGGCCTTGCTCAGGAGAGCCAGCTCAAGATCCTCGAGCTCGCTCACGGTCTGGTCGCTACTTCCTACGACACCTCCATGGGCTATCGTCACGGACCTAAGTCCTTCGTCGACGATAAGACGCTCGTCTTTGTGTTCGTCAACAACGACGCCTACACCCGTCAGTACGACATCGACATCCTCAACGAGATCGGTGGCGACAAGATCGCTCAGCACACCGTTGCCGTTCAGCAGGAAGGTGCCACCGTCTACGAGGGCGAGTCCTTCACCTTTAAGGGCTACGAGGCGCTTCCCGAGGGCTACCTTGCTCTGCCGTTCGTGATGTTTGCCCAGGCTATCAGCCTGCTCAACTCCGTCCGCGTGGGCAACACGCCCGATACGCCGAGCCCCACCGGCACGGTCAACCGCGTGGTTAAGGGCGTGACGATTCACCCCTTCACCGCTTAATCGCGTCCCCCTGTAAGGGCGCCCGTCCGCTCATAACGGCGGGCGGGCGCTTTTTGTTTTACGTGAGCTGGGTATAAGCATTACCACAGTCAACTGCTTTAGAAGCAAGGAGTGCATATGAGCACGTACGCAATTAAGGCTGACAAGTTCTTCTTGCCGGCAGGCCCGCAACTGGGCGGCTATCTTATGGTCGAGGATGGCGTTTTTGGCGCCTGGCAGGCCGACGAGCCCTCTTGCGAGATTAAGGACTACACGGGATCGTGGATCGCACCGGGTATGGTCGATACTCACATCCATGGCTTCTATAACCACTCGACTACCGATAACGATCCCGAGGGCATTGATATCAGCTCGACCGAGCTCGCCCGTCGCGGTACCACCAGCTGGCTGCCCACGACGTTCACCGATGGCGTCGAGCAGATCAAGGATGCCTGCGCCGCCATTGCCCAGGCGGACGAGGGTCGCGGCCCCGACTTCTGCGGTGCTCGCATTCAGGGCATCTACCTGGAGGGCCCCTTCTTTACTATGAAGCACGTGGGCGCGCAGAACCCCGCTTATCTTATCGATCCCTCCGAGGAGGTCTTCGATCAGTGGCAGGAGGCTGCGGGCGGTCGCATCGTTAAGAGCGCCATGGCGGCCGAGCGCGACGGTGCCGCTGCTTATGCGGCTGCTCTGAACGCCAAGGGTGTGGTGACCAGCATCGGTCACTCCGACGCCACCTACGATGAGTGCATCGCCGCCATCAACGCCGGTGCCAGCTGCTTTACGCATACCTATAACGGCCAGCGCGGGCTGCATCACCGTGAGCCCGGTGTCGTGGGCGCTGCCATGTCCACGCCCGAGACCTACGCCGAGATCATCTGTGACGGCAAGCACGTAAACCCTGCCGCCATCAAGGCGCTGCTGCAGGCAAAGGGCTGGCAGCACACGGTACTCATCACCGATTGCCTGGGTTGCGGCGGCATGCCCGAGGGCAGCTACACCAGTGGTGGCATGGACGTCATCATGAAGGACAACCTGTGCTGGCTCGCCGACGGCAAGAGCATTGCTGGCTCGGTGCTTACGCTTGCCCAGGGCGTCAAGAACATCGTCGACTGGGGCATCGCCAGCGCCGATATCGCCATTCGCATGGCAACTGAGGTGCCGGCACGCTCCGCGCACATCGAGGATAAGTGCGGCAGCATCATGCCGGGTCGCGACGCCGACTTTGTCGTGTTCGACCATGAGCTCACCCTCGTCGAGACGTATGTTGGCGGCCAGAGCGTCGGCAACGCCTTTACCGAGTAACGATAGAAAAAGACGGCGGGCCCGAATCTGCTCGGACCCGCCGTATGGGTTAAACGCTCAAAAGCACCTTAACAGTTACAGCTTGTTAGCGATCTTCTTTGCCGTGCGCTTGACGCCGGCCACAAGACCCCCCGCGGGATGCTCCTTTTCGTATGCTAGACGCTTCTCGCGCTTGGCGTACTCTTCGACGATGATGTCGCCATACTCGTCTTCGATCTTGTCGAAGAAATCGACAGCTCCCTTAATCTCTTCGGCAGTTGGGTGCCCCTTCTGGACACCGCCGGTGAGTTTGAACGGCCCCCACGTATCAAAGCCGGGACAGCCGTAGACGCCCATAAAGATGGCCTGCCTCATGCGGCAGATGCCATCGATATCCTTGCCGTACCACTTGTTTTTGCCACCGTAGGTCATAAGGCCAAACACCTTGTCCTGCGGCTGCAGCACGTTCGTGAGCACGCGCGCCATATCTTTGTCGATCTCGGAGTAATAAATGCCCGTGGCGACGCCGATCAGATGGTATTCGTGCAGGTCGGGGTACTCGTTTTTACCGAGTGACTTCACGTCGAGGGTATCGATTTCGGGGTGCGCCTCGACGATGGCGTCCACGAGCTTTTTCGTATTGCCGTGGTGGCGTGAGGCATAAAGGATGATGGTTCGCATAAGAAGGCCTTTCAGCTGTAATTGCATCAATGTCTGTATGGTACCCCGTTGCATGCCTGGGAAACCGGACGCATCGATGAACGTGCGGGTTTGTCCTTTGGTCAGGGCCGAGACGGGTTCTTGCGAGCAAAAAGCAGTTGTTCGAAAGGATGGACAATGGAATACGCTCTCTCCAACGATTCGATTTCTATCAAGGTCTCCACGGCCGGCGGCTCGTTTACCTCGATTGAGGCTGGAGGTCGCGAGTACTTGTGGCAGGGCGATCCCGCCGTGTGGTCCGGCCAGGCACCGATTTGCTTCCCGATTTGCGGAGGTTTGCGCGATAACAGCGCCATGACGTTTGCCGGACATCATGTGAAGCTCGCCCGCCATGGGTTTGCGCGCAAACAGGAGTGGAAGCTGCTGAGCCAGAGCGAGAACGAGCTGGCGATGTGCCTGGCTTCGGAGGATAACGCCGCGCTGCTGAGCGATTATCCGTATCCGTTTAAGCTTGTCGCCCGCTATACGCTCGAGGACGCCGCCGTGCGCGTCTCCTATGAGGTTACCAACGAGGGCACCGAGGACATGCCTTTCTTTATCGGTGGACACCCCGGCTTTAGGTGCCCGCTCGATGAGGGCGAGGCCTATACGGACTACGAGCTGCGCTTTGAGAAGGACGAAGCTGCTGAGCTTTGCACTGCCGTCCCCTCGACTGGCTTGATTGACGTGACCAACCGCTCCAAGAACCCCATGGTGGGAAAGACGCTGCCTCTGTCACATGAGCTCTTCGATTTTGCGGAGACCATCTTTGACGTGCTCGAGAGCCGTCAGGTCACGCTTTCCAAAAAGGGCGAGGACAAGGGTGTTCGCCTGAGCTTTGAGGGCTTCCCGTACCTCATTGTGTGGAGCAAGCCCGAGGGTGATTTTGTGGCAGTTGAGCCCTGGGGCGGTCTTTCGACCTGCTCCGATGAGGACGACGTGCTTGAGCACAAGCGCGGCTGCCTTATCGCCAAGCCCAAAGAAACCATCGTGCGCTCGTTCACAATCGAGATTCTGTAGTCGCATGTAGCCAATTCGTTTTGCAAGGCATAAGGAGCCTGCGAGATAAGGAGCTAGAAATGATCCTCACCGTTACGATGAACCCGTCCGTCGATACGCGCTATCAGCTCGATGAGCTCATTATCGACGACGTCAACCGCGTGACGCCCGAAAAGACCGCCGGCGGTAAGGGCCTCAACGTGGCCCGCGTCCTGGGCCAGCTGGGCGACGATGTCGTGGCAACCGGCTTGCTTGGTGGTCATATGGGCGCCTATATGGCCGAGCTCATGGATGCCAACGGCATTAAGAATGATTTTGTGCCCATCAAGGGCGAGACTCGCATCTGTCTCAATATCCTTCATGCTGGCAACCAGACCGAGTTGCTCGAGAGCGGCCCGACGATTGCCCCCGAGGAACTCGATGCCTTTACCGCCAAGTTCGCCGAGCTTGCGAGCAAGGCCGATGTCGTTACCATCTCGGGTTCGCTGCCCCGCGGCGTCGAGGCGGACTACTACGCCAAGATCACGGGCATTGCAGAGAACGCCGGCGCCAAGGTGCTGCTCGATACCTCGGGCGCCTCGCTCGAGGCTGCGCTCAAGTCCGAGGTCAAGCCTGAGCTGGTTAAGCCTAACCTGACCGAAATTAACGGCCTTCTGGGCACGAGCTTTACCACCGACGATGTGGACGAGCTCCGTTCCGCGCTCGCCTCTGACGCCCGCTTCTCCGATATCCCCTGGGTCGTCGTATCCATGGGCGCTGCCGGCTCAGTTGGCTTCCACAAAGGCCGTGCGTTCCGCGCCAAGACCCCCGATATCCCCGCCGTTATCGCTACGGGCTCTGGCGATTCGACCATTGCCGGCTTCGCACATGCGATTGCTGCCGGCGCCGACGACGAGACGGTGCTGCGTACCGCCAACACCTGCGGCAAGCTCAATGCCATGGATCCCATGACTGGCCACTTGGTTATGGATCGTTGGGACGAGGTTTACAACGGCGTTGTCGTGACCGAGCTGTAGGAGCTTGTGCTGCGGCTCCGGCATCGCTTGCTAGCTCATGTTGACGACAAGTGCGGTAGCATTATGCCGGGGCGCGACGCCGACTTTGTCGTGTTCAATCCCGACCTTACCCTGGTCGAGACGTATGTGGGTGGCAACAGCGTCGGTAACGCGTTTATCGAGTAGCCGCCAAAGGAACGATCCGAGAGGGGATTTAGATGATTTACGGTGCACTGGGCGATATCGAGGAGTACCGCGGAATGCTCAAGGGCCTCGACGTGCTAATCGATTGGCTCGAGGAGAACGATCCGGCGGAGCTCGAGGTCGGCAGCCATCCGATTCTGGGCGACAAGGTCTTTGCGAACGTCATGGCTCCTACGACGCGTCCCGAGGCCGAGGCTCACTATGAGACGCATCAGCGCTATCACGACCTGCAGATCGACATTGAGGGTCGCGAGGCCTTTAAGGTTGCCACGGGCAGCCTGACGCTGGTCCAGGAGTTTGACGAGAAGGACGACTACGATCTGGTCGATTCCGACGCCTCGATCGCCGGCGATCTTGCTGACGATAAGTTTGCACTGTTCGTTGCCGGCGAGCCTCATATGCCCACGCTCGAGTTCCCGGACGATGGCGCGCAGCCGGTCAAGAAGATCTGCTTTAAGCTGCTTGCAGATGCTTACTGGGAGGAGTAGCGAGCTGCTCGGCTGAGCTGTCCATGTTACGAGCGTTATCCCTTGGGGGAGCGCGCTTGGGCCCCGCTGATCGCGGTTCCTTTTGGGATTGCGGTTGGCGGGGCTTGTTGTTGAGTGGGGAGTTGCCGGCGGCGATGTGCTTGCATTGGCGGATGTGCGCTCGAAATCGGCAACAAAAAAGCCGCCCTAAGGCGGCTATCTTGTGCAATGGAGCCAGCGACCGGGCTCGAACCGGTGACCCCCGCTTTACGAGAGCGGTGCTCTACCAACTGAGCTACGCTGGCGGCCATGTGATGACGCAACTGAGGCGTCAACGGCTGTCTATGATACGGGACATCGCAAATCCGCGCAAGTGTTCTGACGGCTTTTCTCACTTTAAATGCACTAATATTGGAGACGTGATGTCTTGCTCTTACGGGTCTCAAACAGAATGGGGTGGCGATGGCTCAACCCAAGATTCTTCTCACACGCATCGATGACCGGTTTATTTACGGGCAAGACGTTGAGCTGTGGAACGAAGTCGTGGGTTCCAACCTTGTTTTAATCGTCAACGATGAGATTGCGGCTGATTCGCGCAAGTGGGCCCCTATGAGGGTGGCGACACCCGAGGGTGTCTGGACGCGGTTTTTCTCGGTGCAAAGGACTGTCGACATCATTCATACCGCAACGCCGCGCCAATGGATTCTGATCATGGTGGCCTCACCCGCCGATGTGCTCGCGCTGGTTAAGGGCGGCGTGCCCATCACCAAGATCAGCATTGGCCATATGCGGGCAGGGGAGGGCAAACGCTCTGTAACGCCTGCGGTCGCCATAGACGATGCGGACATCGCCGCCCTCAAAGAGCTGCAAAAGCTCGGCATAGAACTAGAAATCCGCTATCTCCCCAGCTCCAATCCCGACCCCATCCAACTAGTCATTGGGGACGTTCTTAAATGACTAGTCAAACGGGACACCCTTGGCACTTAGGGACAGTCCTTCTCACCAAACGTTAAAGACTGTCCCCAACGACTAGTCATTTAAGAACGTCCCCAATGACTAGGTAGCAAAACGCCCGTCGGCGGTGTGCCGGCGGGCGTTGCTGTGCGATATGTCGCGTTGTGGGCTTAGCGCCTCATAAAGTGGTATTCGATCACATTGCTGTAGGGGTGATCCGGGCCCACAATGCCCTGCGGGAACAGCGGCTGGTGCGGCGTGTCGGGGTACATCTCTGCTTCGAGGGCAAAGCCGGCGCCCCAGCCATAGTTAGCATCGTCCTTGGCGTGCTCGTCGCCCAGCCAGTTGCCGGTGTAGAGCTGCACGCCCGGGGCGGTGGTGTAGTAGTCCAGCTCACGACCGGTCCACATCTCCTCGACGTGCATCGCGCGGCGCAGATTACGGCCGTACTGATAGCCATCGATGCACAGACAGTGGTCGTAGCCACGGGCTTGCTTAATCTGCGGGTCGTCGGCCTCCATGCCAGGCGCGACGGGGTGCAGCTCACGGAAGTCAAACGGCGTGCCCTCGACCGGAGCGATCTCGCCGGTGGGGATGTTCTGCTCGTTGATGGGCAGGTAGTGGGTAGCGTTGGCAACAAAGAAGTGTTCGCAGTCCATGCCGGCGTTATGGCCGGCAAGGTTAAAGTACGTGTGGTTGGTCATGGACACGTAGGTGGCGCGGTCGCTCTCACAGCCATATTCGATACGGAAGCGGCCGGTGCGCGTCACGGTAAACACGGCCGTAAAGGTGCGGTTGCCGGGCAGGCCCAGCTCACCGTCCTCAAGCGAGGTGGTCATGCGCACGGCATTGTGGACCTCGTCGAGCTCAACGTCCCACACGCGCTTGTGCAGACCGTGCTCAAGATCGCTGTGTAGGTTGTTGGCGCCTTCGTTGGCCGGCATATGCCAGTCCGTGCCGGCGATGGTAATCGTGGCGCCCGCGGTGCGGTTGGCCACAGGCCCGATGGTCGCGCCAAAGCAGGCGGGGTTGTCAAAGTAATCCTCGAGCTTATCGAAGCCCAGCACCACATCGCGCACGTTGCCGGGAATGTCGGGCACATCGATGCCCAACACGGTGGCACCATAGTCCATAATGCGAACGCAGATCTCGGGCCCGTTGAGGGTGTAGCGATGAACGGGGGTACCGCACGGCGCGGTGCCGAAAAGCTCGGAAGTGATCATTTGGTTCCTAACATCGAGGTATTTCGGACAAACTGTAGCGCGAACAGGCGAGATTATCACTACACCCCACTAAAGCAGGGGGTATTTTTCTCAAAAAAGTGATGATTGGAGCTGTGCGGGTGTTCATTTCTGACGCGCGCGAGTCTGATACAATTTGTTCGTTATTGTTTGAATTGACGTGAGCGTGGAACAGCGAGGACTCATCGTGATTAAAGCGGAGCGACAGGATAAGGTTCGGCAGCTGCTCGAGGAACAGGGAACGGTCTCGGTCAAGGAGATTTCGGATGCATTGGGTGTCTCGGATATGACGATCCGTCGCGATCTTGAGGAGCTTGCGAGCCTAGGCGAGATCGAGCGCGTACACGGCGGCGCCCGTAGTGCACAGGGCCGTCCGCACGCTATGTTGCGCCATGAGTATTCGCACAGTGAAAAGCGCACTAAGCATGCCGAGGAAAAGCTGCAGATTGCGCGCCGTGCTGTGGAGCTTATCGAGGAAGGCTCGACCATCTTTTTGGGCACGGGCACTACGGTGGAGCAGATGGCCTCGATGCTGCCGGCGTTTCGCCTGCGCATTGTGACCAATTCACTTTCGGTGTTTAACCTGCTCGAGGCGCGCGAGGACTGCGACCTGTGCCTCGTGGGCGGTATGTATCGCCGCCGCACTGCAGCCTTTGTGGGCCCCATGGCCGAGGATACCCTGCGCGCGCTGGGAATCGACGCAGCCTATATCGGCGCCAACGGCATTTTGGACGGCGACGTGTCCACGTCTAACATGGAAGAGGGCCGCATCCAGCAGCTCGCCTTTAGCAAGGCCGACTCGCGCTATCTGATCGCCGACTCCAGCAAGATCGGCAAGCGCGACTTCTACACCTTCTGCCGCCTGGACAGCCTGGACGCCGTGGTGTGCGAGCCGGGTATCGCCGCCGAGGATCGTGTCGCCATCGAGGAACACACGCAGGTTATTTGCTAGTTATCGCTACGGGATTGCCAACGGGTGATGCGGGAGGACTTTTACCTCCTGTCATTGTGGAAACCAGCGCGTCAGCGCTACGCGATATGACGCGCAAATAAGGACTCCACTATCAAGTCGTCTCAACCTGTAACAGGTAGGGGTGAAACCACCAACCAGATGTTACAGATTGAGACAATTCGGCGGGGCCTACCTTGTTTGTCTCGATCTGTAACGGTTAGGACTTAAAAACTCGGCTACGTGTTACAGATCGAGACAAAAGAAAAAGAACATTAGGACTTGAAAATAAAGTTTTGATAAGGGATTCGCCCAGTTAAGACGGTGCGGCAGACAATTGAGATTAGTTTGCCTCCGGAGTCGTAAGCATAATGAGTCAGTTCGATGACCGGAAGTTTTGCAACACCATAATTACTGGCTTCGGAATCGCTAAGCTGACGTGCTCTATAGCTTTCCCTAACAGATTGGATAGACTTGGACAAGTCGTCCATGATTCTGCTAAATGCCTGAAAATCTAACTGGTTATTCGGAACGCGCGACTTTGAAATGAAGAACGTATCAGCGCCTATGAAGCTGCCTTCAAGTTCGTAGGTCAATTCAAGACGCTGAATTTCATCGCGACTTTGACATCCAAATTGTTGGAGCATCATTACGGAAATTGGACGACCTGATGTGAGGCCGCCGAAATGTTTGGTGATGGCATCCGGATCAACGCCATCGCAATGGCTTGCAAAGTCAAAGTCTAAAAGTGAATTGAGCTCGCTAACGCGTTTCGGTGCAACAAACGATCCCTTACCTTGGATTCGATAGATACTTCCACGACGCTCCAGCTCACTCATGGCAAGTCGGACGGTTGTTCTGCTTACGGCGTATTCGTCGCAGAGTTCCATTTCTGTTGGAAGTTTATCGTCTGCTTGATATTCATCGACGATCTGCTTGAGCAGCGCGTCGGTGAGCTGTAAATAGAGTGGCCGTTTTTCGTGTGTATCGAGCATTAGAGCCTCAGTTTGCATGTTGGTTATACCTGATGGTTGCCTCAGTCGGGATGTAACGTGGGCAAGGTAACCTTAACGTATCACAGAGCGGCTCAGCATGACGATCTGATGCCTGTATCCACGAAGGGCTTGTCCGAGCGTGAAGATATTCTGGGGCAGGCAAATACCGTTCATGGAGTCCCCGATATGTTGGAGGTCAGCGCCGGCTGCTTTTGCTGCAAGGCCTATTTTCTTAATGGTCTCGCTGTCGCAGGAGTCTTGACTCGTCCCGTTCGCCGCCATGACGAGAACCTTCTCTTCAATTGACTTGCCTACGTTGTGGGATCGTACAAAGTCTACGATGGCGCGCAGGTCTGCTTCTTGGAAGCAAGGGACGGTGTAGGGGGCTGGCACGAGAAGGATATCGACGCCGAGGTCAACAAACTTGCGCGCAATTTCGAGCGTCATGACAGGTTCCGCAACGCCCGCTCCATGCATTTTTCCGGCAATGACCAGGCCATTGAAATGCTCTTTGGAGAGTTTAATCGAATGGGCGATTGCATCGTTGGAGACGCCGGTTCCAGGGTTGCCCGTCAGGCAGATAAAATCAAATCCGAGTTCGTTAGCCTTTTCTAAGGTCTTGGGAGAGACGCGACGACCCATGGGGATTTCCGTTCGGGATTCAGACATCTCTGCCTCGTTATCAACTGGCTCCAGATTGACGCCAATGGGCCTTCCGCATGCTCGCTTCACCCAAGTGACCGGGTTTTCATTGAGATCATCTGGAATACCGGCAATAACTGGATCGAACACATCGAGCGCGTTAAACAGAAGCAGGTCGGCACCTGCGGCACGTTCGATTTCTGCATTAGTAACGCCGCCGAGAAATTGGGAAGAGGGTACGTTTTCCGCCATGATGGTACGTCCCTCGGAAGCCAGAATTGCCTGTTTTAGATCCATGGGTGACGTGGCGGCAAAATCGGATGCGGACATGTTCAGTAATCGTTTGGGCATTGTTACTTCCTTTGACTAGAACGACAGGCTTGTGACATTGTCTCTAATATTGTTACAACAATATATTCAATATGTTATATCCAATCGGTGAACGGTTGCAAACTTATTGTACTGCTCGGAAAAAATAGCCTTTAGCTGGGAAAACATTATATTAATCAACTACCGTTCACCGAATAAGTATTTGAATTCTTGACATATCGACAAAGCGGAAAAAGAATTGGTTATGACAAATCGCGCAAATGATATTACATTTCGCACAAGAACGTATTCACTTACATAAGTGGATACAAACGGGGACGACGACGGTTGAGTCCGGATAAATCGTTGTGTGCCCGGGAATCATGAAAGGATGTGTTATGGACGCTATCGTCAAATTCCTTGAAAAACACCAGCCCCTCTTCGACAAAATCTCGAGGAACATTTATCTGGTGGCGATTAAGGATGGCTTTCTCTCGAATATGCCAATTGTGCTGTTCTCGAGCCTGTTCCTTCTTCTTTCGACGCTCCCTGCCTATGTGGGCATCACGCTTCCGTCTGAGGTGCTGGATTTCTTCAATAAAATCTATGCATATACCATGGGACTTCTTGGCATTATGGTGGCCGGCACCACGGCGAGCTCACTTGCCATGTCGATGAACCGTCGCATGCCTTCGGGTAAATCTCTCAACCCCACCTCGTGCATGGTTTGTGCCATGTGCGGCATGCTCTTGCTATCGGTGACGAACGATGTTGTCTCGATTGGCGGAGCAGATACATCTGTTTTTGAAACCGGCTATATGGGAACCAAGGGTTTTCTCGCTGCGTTCGTAGCCGCATTCTTGACCGTTAATATCTATAAGGTGTGCATTAGCCATAATGTGACGATCAAGCTCCCCAAAGAGGTCCCTGGCTCTATTGCGCAGAGTTTTCGCGATATCTTTGCATTTGGGTTTTCGATCCTTGCGTGCGCTTTTATCGATCTTGCGAGCCGCAAGCTGCTTGCTGTGCCGTTCGCCAATTTGGTATCCGCTCTCATCTCGCCGCTGTTCTCCGCGGTTGACACCTATCCTGGCATGGCGCTTATCGAAGGCGCGGTCGCACTTTTCCAATTTATGGGTATCCACGGTGCTTCGGTTGTCATGAGTCCGATCAATGCTGCGCTCTACGGCAATACCGTTACCAATCTTGAGGTTTTCCAAGCAGGTGGACACCCGTCAATTGCTCTCACGCAGGACTTTACAAGCTTCATCGGCGGTCTGGGCGGTTCTGGCTGCACGTTCATCGTTCCTATTATCCTGATCATGTTTATGCGCTCCAAGCAGCTTAAAGCCATGGGCAAGGCATCGATTATCCCGGTGATTTTTGGAGTTAACGAGCCCGTTATCTTCGGTATGCCGATTGTTCTCAATCCCTATATGTTCGTGCCCTTCCTAGTGGCTCCTATGGTCAACGCCATTATCGGTAAATTTTTCATTGACGTCATTGGAATGAACGCCCCCATGTATACCATGCCGTGGGCGCTTCCCGGCCCAATTGGTGCGTTCCTCACCACGGGTCTCGATCTGCGTTCTCTCGTATTGATGGCAGTGCTGTTGGTCGTTGACTTTGTGATTTACTATCCGTTCTGCAAGGCGTATGACCATCAGCTTTGTTTGGAAGAGTCTGCAAAGGAGACTGCAGGAACCTCGGATGCAGATGCTATTTCCGCACAGGAAAATGTCGCAAAAGCTCTCGAGGCGGTAAAGGACAAGGCGGAGCAGATCCGCGTGCTTGTGCTTTGCCAGGGTGCCGGCACTTCGACTCTCTTGGCAAATGCTCTTCGCGAAGGTGCCGCTGCTAAGGGTATCGATCTGGTTTCTCAGTCCGGTGCGTACGGAAGCCACTATGAGACGATGGATCAGTACAACGTGATTGTTCTGGCACCCCAGGCACGCATGTACTATGACGCTATGAAGGCCGATACCGATCGCCTTGGAATTAAACTGCTCACCACAAGGGGCAAGGAGTATATCGACCTTACCAACGATCCCGAAGGCGCAATTGACTGGATCGTTCAGGAGCTGGCCAAATAGTGGATGCACTCCGTCGTTGATTCGTCGGTGTATAGTACGGCCCCGCAGCTTATTGAGCTGCGGGGCCGTATTTCGTTGAGTATCAAGTTGAGACAATGAGCGCAACCGACGTGAGATCGCATTGGCGCTCTCCGAGTCACCGACAAGCTGACTTCCATCTATGTGACCAATTCGCTCTCGGTGTTTAACCTGCTCGAGACGCGCGAATACTGCGACCTGTGCCTGGTAGGCGGCATGTACCGTCGCCGCACCGCCGCCTTTGTGGGACCCACGGCCGAGGATACCCTGCGTGCGCTGGGCATTGACGCGGCGTTTATCGGTGCCAACGGCATCTTGGACGGTGACGTATCTACGTCCAATATGGACGAGGGCCGCATCCAGCAGCTCGCCTTTAGCAAGGCCGATACGCGCTACCTCATCGCCGACTCCAGCAAGATCGGCGGGCGATACTTCTGCCCCCCCCTGCCGGCGCAGGGGTACCGCTTTAAAATGACGCGTAAATGACTTTGGGCAACAAGGATGAGGCTATTCTGAGATATGACTAGACTCCGTATTTCGTCTTTATGTCCATTGAGAATGAATCGTAGTCTTCATAGAGCCCTTCTCTGCTTTCATCCTCGGC
>CABUUD010000019.1 GCA_902494585.1 uncultured Collinsella sp.
AGACGAAGGCCACATTAAGTGGCCTTCTTTGCGTGCGGAACTCATATCGAGCAAAAGCCCAAGCGGCCCTCTCGGCTCAGCCAAGTTGATGTAGCTGAGATGCAGCGCGCAGTCTGCTCACTCCTCGAAGTTCTTAGCGGAAATGAGTTGACTTGCAACAACGTTTTGCTTGCGATGGCGGTTGAGCTGCAACAAAGTTTTTATTAGACCTCGAACCCTATACTCGATGTTCGCTTCGTTCATTGAGTTACCTTTTGCATGAGGCCGGGACATATCGTCCCGCCCGCAGTTTCGCAGGCCGAAGGCCGAGAATGTTTGAGGACGGGATGATATGTCCCGACCTCCCGGGAGAGTTACCTATGAACTACGCGAACATTAAGTATTTCGACATTGCTGATGGGGAAGGCGTTCGTACTTCTCTGTTTGTGAGCGGGTGCCGTCGTGGGTGCAAGAATTGCTTTAACTCCGTCGCGTGGGACTTTGCTGCGGGTGAGCCGTTCGATCGTGCCGTCGAGGACAAGATTATCGAGAGCCTCGACCACCCCTTTATCGATGGTCTGACGATTCTGGGCGGCGAGCCTATGGAGCCCGAGAATCAGGTGGGGCTTGTTGACTTTATCGAACGCGTGCGTGCGGCCTATCCCGCGGGGTCGGGCAAGACCATTTGGTGCTTTACCGGCGACGTGCTCGAGGAGCTTATGCCGGGTGGCCGTCATCATACCGAGGTGACGAACCGTATCCTGGCCCGCCTCGACATGTTGGTGGACGGCCCGTTTGTTCAGGATCTGTACGATATCTCATTGCGTTTTAGAGGCTCGAGTAACCAGCGTGTGATCGATATGAACGCTACGCGCGACCGTGCTGAGCGCGAGGGTGTTGCGCTTTGTGATGCGGTTGAACTTTGGCGGGACGATCCAGTCTATTCGACCCATACTATGTAGCTTGTGGCCGATGCCAAAGGGCGTGGTACCATAGCGCGAACGCAAAATCGGAAAAGTGAGGCCCAGATGATCGATCAGGAAAAAGTCGAGGCCGCCATTAAGCTGTTGCTTGAGGGCATAGGCGAGGACCCAACTCGTGAAGGCCTGCTGGAGACGCCGGCGCGCGTCGCCCGTATGTATGGCGAGATTGCCGGTGGCATGGACCAGAGCGCCGAGGAGCACCTGTCCAAAACCTTTGCCGTCGCTTCGAACGATTTGGTTATCGAGCGCGACATCACGTTTTACTCGCTGTGTGAGCACCATCTGCTGCCGTTTTATGGCAAGGCTGCGATCGGCTATATCCCTAACGGTCGCGTTGCCGGACTCTCTAAGCTCGCTCGCACGGTTGAGGTCTATGCCCGTCGACTGCAGCTGCAGGAGCAGCTGTGCGCACAGGTTGCCGACGCCCTCATGGAGTATCTTGCTCCCCAAGGAGCGATCGTACTGATGGAAGCCGAGCATATGTGCATGACCATGCGCGGCGTGCAAAAGCCCGGTACCAAGACCGTAACGCTTGCTCGTCGCGGTGCCTTTGAGACCGATCCGTCGCTCGAGGAGCGATTCTTTAGGATGCTGGGCCGTTAGCATGAGGGTCGTCAACGACTTTGCATCGAAGACCGATGAGGGAACGTCGCGTCGCGGCTTTATGGCTTCGGGCCTGACTCCCTTTGGTGCCATGCCTCGCATTGATTACATCTGCGCCAACGGGCTGTTCCGGCGGCATCTGGGTAACATTGTGCAGTTGGAGTCGGGGCGCATCTTTTGCCGCCACGGCATTGACCATCTGCTGGATGTCGCGCGCATTATGTGGATTAAGAATCTTGAGGAGCAACTCGGATTTGACCGCGAGATCATCTATGCCACGGCACTTCTTCACGATATCGGCAAAGATGAACAGTATGAATCGGGTATATCTCATGATGTTGCAAGCGAACGCGTCGCTGATGCGATTCTCGGCGGCATGCCTGAAGACGTGGCGTTTGAGCCGGCAGATGCCGCAGCCATTAAGACGGCCATTCTGGGCCATCGAAAGCTGCGTGTGAACAGCCAGCCGCTTGAGCGCCTGCTCTATGCAGCCGACAAAGCGTCGCGCGCCTGCTTTGCATGCCCCGCGCGCAATGCTTGCAACTGGAGCGATGATAAAAAGAACCTGTCGATTCGCGTGTAGTCGGCATGCGCGGTCGGGGTTCTGAACGAAGGAGACGATCGCGATGACTAACAAAAAGCTACCTGAGAATGCAACCAAGGTCGAAGGCGCCGAGCTTGCCCGTCGTGGCAGGGGCGAGATTTCCGCCGCAACGGCGGTGCCTCATGTGAACTATGACGACCTGCGCCATGCCGACCGCATTGCTATCGACGGTCTCGAGGTCTTTGCCAACCACGGCGTGTATCCCGAGGAGAACGCCCTGGGGCAGAAGTTTGTCGTGTCCTTGGTGCTCTATGCCGACCTGCGCGCGGCAGGGGAGCACGACAACCTGGATGCCTCGATTGATTACGGCTCGGTGTGCCACGATGTCGACGGCTATCTGCGCGAGCATACGTTTAAGCTCATCGAGGCCGCAGCCGAGGGTGTGGCCCAGATGCTGCTACGTCGTTACCCCTTGCTGCTTGGCGTGCGTGTTAAGCTCGATAAGCCTTGGGCGCCCGTCGGTCTTCCCCTGGCAAGCTGCGGCGTCGAGATCGAGCGTGTGCGCTAGCCGACGCTAGAGCTCGTTGGCGGGCGGTTTTTTGAGTCGCTGCGACAGAACCCTATTGTTGGGGCAGTACATGTCGAGCAGGGCGTGAAACCGCTGATTGTGGCTTGGCTCGAGCAAGTGGACGAGCTCGTGGGTGACAACCATGTCAAGGCATTCGATGGGGTAGGCGGCAAGTTCGCGTGCGATGCGAATGGCGCCGGTTTTGGGCGTGCACGAGCCCCAGCGCGTTTTCATGCTGCGTACGGAAACGCGGGAAACGGCGACGCCCATTGCGATTTCGTATACGTGCACCATATCGCGCAGCGCCGATGTGACTTCGGACGTATAGAGCTGGTCGATGTGGGCTTGGAGCTCATCGGACGTTAGACCGTCGAGGATTGCATGCCGCTGGGCCAGTGGGCGTTCGTTCGATTTGTCGGTACCCATAAAACTTGCGAAGGTAGCCTGCTTGGGTCGCGGTGCGGGTGATGCAAAGTTGTGGTCGAGTGCGTCCTGTACCGTAATGGGCTTGCCCCAAAGCGCAATGATCGAGAGTGGACTGAGCGGTTCTCGCGCCGTCGCCTGACGTTGCTCGCGCTGGGCAAGTCGGCTGATAATCCAGCCGTTGTTGCGCTTTACAAACGCTTCGATACGCTCGCGGCTGGCGTCGAGCGGTGTGCTGGCGTGGACCTCACCGCTCGATGTGACGCGCAGATTGAAGTTCTTGACGCACTTTTTGGTAACGACGACGGGGATGGGCGTCCCATCCGGTCGGGGTACGGAAATCGTAAACTGCTGCGTCAAAAGCGGTCCTTCAGATTGGGGACGGGCCGGCATGTCGACCGTTCGGCATGCCGGCCCGCTCAAGGGATGTGAAATTAATAACGCTCAAAGAAGGCAAGCGCGTTGTCGCTGCAGAGCTTTTGCATCACGGTCTTGCCAAAATGCTTGGAGAGCATGTTCTGGAACTCGGGCATCTTGCTGGCATCGGAGAGGAAAGCGGGCACCGTGGCACCGTCCCAGTCGCCGCCGAGCGCGATGACGTCCTCGCCGCCCAGGTCGAGCCAGTGCTCGATATGTGCCGCCAGCTGGTCGAAGGTGACGTCTGCGGCGGTCTTGTCGGTTGCGTCGTTGGAAAGGAACTCGCTGCAGTAGTTGAGGCCGACGATACCGCCCATGTCGCGAATGGTGCGGAACTGGTCGTCGGTGAGGTTGCGCTTGACGCCGCAAACCGCACGGGAGTTGGAGTGGCTGGCGACGAAGGGACGCGTGGCGTGGGCGACAACCTCGTCAAAGCACTCATCGTTGAGGTGGGAGACGTCGAGTACCATGCCGGCGTGCTCCATCTGCGTAAGCGCCTCGATGCCGGCGGCGGTGAGGCCGGCGTGGGTATCGTGACCGCTCGCGAGCGGTCCCTGCGCGTTCCAGCTGAGTGATGACATGAGTACGCCCAAGCTCTTGAGCACCTCGATCAGCGCGGGGTCTTCGGCAAAGAACGTGGCGTTTTCGATGGTGTGGATGCAGGCAACCTTGCCGTCTTTGAGTGCAGGGCGAATGTCAGCGGTGCTGCGTACGTTGACCATGCGGTCGTGGTTGAGCATGGCCTGGCCGCTCATGTGCGCCATGATTTGCGCCTGGAAGCGCGCGGCGTGGGCGGTGGGAATCTCGTCGGGGACAAACGTGGCGAAGCACTGTGCCCACGGCGTGTTGCCGATCTTTGCGAGCGAGATGGCGCAGGCGTTGCCCTCGATGAGGTCGAAATCCTGCGGATGTGCCTCGTCGCCGGGGAAATAACCGTCGGTGCCGGCGGTAAAGCGCAGGTCGAGATCGAGCGTGGCCCAGCCGATGCGGTCGGCGGTGTCGCAGTGTAGGTCAAATACGGGGTATGCCATGGTTCCTCCGGTTGCAGCGTTTCTTTGCAAACTGTCATTGAATTGTATGACTAGGGTATAGTTAGCGCCATATGTTCATGGCGGCCCGCGTTGTGCGCCGCCCTTATTATGGAGGTTAGCATGTCCAACCAGGGCAAGAAGGTCAAGACCCATTATCGCGGCACGCTCGACGACGGCACGCAGTTCGATAGCTCCTACGATCGCGGCGAGCCGCTGGAGTTCACCTGCGGCGCCGGCCAGATGATCAAGGGCTTCGACGCCGCCGTGGTCGACATGCAGGTGGGCGAGAAGAAGACCGTGCACATTCCTGCTGCCGATGCCTACGGCGAGCACAACCCCGAGATGGTTCTGACCTTCCCGGCCGAGCAGGTTCCCAACATCGAGCAGATTGAGAAGGGCATGAAGCTCTTCCTGTCCACGCCGAGCGGCATGCCTGTCCCCGCCGTCGTCATTGACGTGACGCCCGAGGCCGTGACGCTCGACGCCAACCACGAGCTGGCCGGCAAGGACCTCAACTTTGATATCGAGCTCGTCGAGGTCGAGGACTAGTTGATGTCCGTGGACCTGGTAGCTACGGAGCGCTTGGGAAATCTCAACGACCCGTCCTATGAACTCCTGCTTCGTCGGGAGCTGGGTGGCGTCTTTGAGGTTGACGAGTTGCTACTCGATTGGGACCAGGCTGATGCGCGCCTGCTTGTGGGCGTGACGGAGCTGGGGCGCACGGTGAATGCCCGGCTGGATGCCACTGATGGCGAGCATCTTGCCGACGGTGATGTGCTCGCTGTCGACCGCATGGGCACGGTGCCCGTAGTGGTTGTCGTACGCCTGCGCAGCGCCGAGGTCTATTTGGTCGAAGTCGACCGCTTGGATCCGATTGTGCTCGCACATGCGTGCTGGGAGATCGGCAACATGCATGCGCCGCTCTTCCGGGGTGACTCGGACGAGCATACCGTGCGCATGTATACGCCGGTGCAACCGGTTTTGGGTCGTATGCTCCGGGGTATTGGGGGCGTTCGGCTCTCGGTGGTCACACGCGAGCTCGATGTCAGTCGACGCTTTGCATCGAGCGCCGCGGATGTTGTTGTGGGTATGGCTCCAGACTTTACGATCGTAAAGAAGGCGCGCGGCTAGCGTGCGTATGCGTAAGACGGACTTTGAGAGGCAACTATTCAAAGTCCGTCTTGCTGTTGATGAGATGCTTTGGGGGAACATATGGGTCTTGAGGGAATCAAGCTGATCGCCTGTGATTTGGATGGTACGCTGCTACATCCTGGGGAGCGCGAGCCACGCCCCGAGGCCTTTGAGCTCATTAATGAGCTGCATCATCGCGGTATTGTGTTTATGCCGGCGAGCGGCCGTCAATATGCGAGCTTGCGCTATCTGTTTGCCCCGGTGGCCGATGAGCTCGCCTATGTGTGCGAAAACGGAGCCCTGGTGATGAGCGAGGGGCATGCCGTCGTCAAGCGCTCTATGGGGCGTGACTTGGCGATGGATATCGCGAATGCCGTGGTCGCCTACCCCCATGCCGACGTGACCCTTTCCTGCGAGGGGCACCTCTACACCATAAGCGGCAACGATGCGTTCATCGACCATTTGCGTTACGAGGTCCATTGCGATGTGGCGGTGGTCGACCGTCCCGAGGACATTGACGAGGATGTCATTAAGATTGCGTTTCAAACGCCCGAGACGGAGCAGCCGGCAGCGCTGGAGTATTTCGTGTGCCGCTTTAGCGACCGGGTCGATGTGATGACATCGGGAACCGAATGGACCGACTTTATCGGCTTTGATTCGGGCAAGGGGTCCGCGCTTGCCGATTATGGTCGCGCGCTGGGGATCTCACCTAACGAAATGATGGCGTTTGGCGATAACGAAAACGACCGCGACATGCTCAACGTAGTGGGTCATCCTTGTCTAATGGAGAGCTGCAATCCCTCTATGCGCGGCATCAACGACCGCGTCCGTTACGTGCGCACGGTCGAAGAAGAATTGCGTCGCCTGCTTGCCGAGTAGGCATGTCCCAAAATCTACCTACAGTTGGGGCAGAGACCCTCGAAGATGGTGTAGTGCGAGGTGACGTTCCAGCCGATTTGCTCGGACGCCTTGGCGTCGAGCTGGGCATCGAAGGGGAGCGGCACATCGATGACGCGGCTGCACGAGGTGCAGATGATATGCGCATGCGGCTCGATCGTGCGATCGAAGCGGCTGCCGCCCGGCGTCTTGATGGAGAGAATCTCCCCGGCGTCGGCCAAGAGATTGAGATTGCGGTAGACCGTACCGCGGCTGATTTTGTCATCCTGCGCGTGCACGACGTTGTAGATTTCGTCGGCGGTGGGATGGTTATAGCTTTGGCGCACGGCGTCAAGAACCAGCTTTCGCTGCCTGGTATTCCTTCTTTGCACCGCCATGCGCCTCGCCTCTTTTCCATCAACGGTCGTAGGTAAATGATACCGTATTTAGCACACAATACTAATAATGAGGACTGAAACCGTCTTCATTGGCAAGTGGGGCTCGGACCTGGGCGTCTACGAGGCGAAAACGCGTTCCCATGCGCTCGTAGGAGGCATGAAGCGCCTCGAGATGAGATAGGATGCTTGCCGGAGCTCCCTGTATCTCCATCTCGACTGAGCCGTCTTCCATGTTACGCACCCAGCCGGTGAGTGCGCGTGCCTGCGCGAGGTTGGTGTTGGTAAAGCGAAAACCAACGCCTTGGACTTGCCCCGTCCAGCGCAGGAAATAGCGCAGGGGAGTGTCTTGAGTGGCCTCGTCGCTTGCGAGTACGGTAAGCCTGCGGCGCAGCTCGAGCTCGACGTTTGATGGTTTTTGAGGCTCTCGACTGCCGCCGGTGACGCTGGAGAAGAACGTATCGAAGAGGCCCATCGCTATGCCTGCTTGCCTGCGTCGGCCGGGAAGGTTATGCCGGCCTGCTGACGCACGGCATCCATGATGCGCAGTGAGACGAGCGTGACATCGCGGTAGTGGCCGAGCTCGTGGCGTCCCGCCGGGGTCTCCCAGATTTCTTCCTTAACGTTATCGATGCCACCGATGGCGGTGATAAAGTCCGTGAGTTCGTATTCCATAGTGTTGCTTGATTTGGGCAGGTCGAGCGCGCGGCCGTTGTCGCCCTGTTCGCGCGGTGCCTCGGTCGCCGAGCCGCGTACGACGTCGCCGCGGTAGTCGATGCGTACGTTGCGGGGCGTGGACAGATGGTCAATCTGGATGGTGCCACGCTCGCCTTCGATCTGCGAGGGCAGCAGGTCATTCGTAATTTTGGAGTGTGCGAGCTCGACGGAGATACAGCCACCGCCATAGCTGGCGAGAATGGAACCGCACCCGTCGATGGGGCCATGGGTGAGCTCTTGCGTTGAGGGGTCGAGCAGCGTGGTCATGCTGGTGAGACCAGAGGGCATGCCGAAAATCTCGACCATGGGCTCGACGGCGTAGACGCCAATGTCCATGAGGGAGCCCGAGGCCATGTGGCAGTCGAAGATATTGGTGGCGCGCCCCGCGAGGATTTCGTTGTAGCGTGAGGAATACTTGCCAAAGCGCAGCGAGGCGCGGCGAATGGGCGCAATTTCGCCCAGAGCGTCCTCAATGGCGTGGAAAGCGGGATCGTGAAGCGGGCGCATGGCCTCGAGAGCCACGACGCCAGCTGCCTCGGCAGCCCGGAAGACCTCGAGCGCTTGCGCCTCGGTGGCGCAGAAGGGCTTTTCGACGATAACGTGCTTACCGCCGGCGATGCAGGCGAGCGCCTGCTCGTGATGGAGTGCGTTGGGGCTGCCGATGTAGACGGCATCGACGTCGTCGGCGGACGCGAGCTCGTTGAGTGCGGTGAAGTTGCGTTCGCCGCCGTGCTTAGCGGTGAAGGCGGCGCCGCGATCTGCATCGCGCGAGAGCGTACCCACAAACGCGGCTTGGTCGTTGGCGTTGACGACCTGGATAAAGTCGTCGGTAATCATGGATGTGCCGATGGTCGCTATACGCAGCATGTATCCCCCTCGTGCCGTTCGGTTTACAGGATGAGTGTAGCGCGAGGGGGCAAGAAATGGCGTGCGAAAACGCCGTTACAGGTCGCTCTCGTTAAAGCCGGTGTCGATATCGAGGTTGGCTCCGTCGGCCGCGGTGGTGGCGAGCTCATCGCAGCGCTCATTGAGCTCGTGGCCGGCATGCCCCTTAACCCAGATGAACTCCACCTTATGCTTACTCTTTGCGGCAAGCAGGCGCTCCCATAGGTCGCGGTTCTTGACGGGCTGCTTGTTGGCAGTTTTCCATCCGCGCTTTTTCCAGCCGTCGATCCAGTGCTTGTTAAAGGCGTTGACGACGTACTGCGAATCGGAATGGACTTCGACCTCGCAGGGGCGGTTGAGTGCCTCGAGCGCCACGATGACCGCCATGAGCTCCATGCGGTTGTTGGTGGTCTTGGCGTAGCCACGCGAAAGCTCGGAGGTGAAGGTCTTGCCGGCGGGGTTGGTGTATTTGAGCACGGCGCCCTAGCCACCGCGTCCCGGATTAGATCGAGCCGAGCCGTCGGTATAGATGATGACCTTCACATGGTTCCTTTCGTTGGGTACGTTTCGTGTGAGTGACCATTGTAGCGCCATGCCCGTCGGGGGCTAGCAATCTCCGATTTCTACCCCGTCTTCTGACGGTTGGTCGGCATGGATGATGCGGTTGAGTTCGTCGAGGTATTGCTGCAAGAGGGGAGAGGGCTTGCGATCGTCGTGCATGATATAGCCTACGTGCATCGTTGGGGCGTCTGCTAACGGGATCGAAGCCATACCCCATTGCATTTCATTGGAGAGGACACCGGTCGACAGGGTGTAACCGTTCGACGTGATAAGTAAGTTAGTAAGTGTTCCGCGGTCTGAGATTCGTATGTTGCGGTCGCAAGGGATATGGCTAAAGGGTTCCTCGGCGTAATAGAAGGAGTTTGAGGTTCCCTGCTCAAAGCTGTAGCGCGTATAGGGCGTGAGGTCGGCAAGGGACAGCTGAGGGCGGCGTGCGAGCGGGTGGCGTTCGCTAACGAAGACGTGGACCGTCGCGTCGAAGAGGGGGTGGAAGCTCGCGCGGGCATCGGCGAAGGCCTTCTGCAGAACGCGGGCGTTAAAATCATCTAGATACAGAATGCCGATATCGCTGCGAAATGCACGGACGTCGTCGATGATTTGCGAGGTGGTGGTCTCGCGCATGATGAACTCGAACTTGCTGTCGCGGCAGCGCTCGACGACGTTGACAAAGGCCTCGACCGAAAACGCGTAGTGTTGGGCCGAGATGGCAAGGCGCGCCTGGGGTGTACCGCCGTCCTCGTAGCGGGCCTCGAGCATGTCAGCCTGCTCCACGACCTGGCGCGCATAGCCTAAAAGCTCGGTACCGTCGTTGGTGAGCGTGACGCCGCGGCTAGAGCGCGTAAAGATCTCCAGATGGAGCTCCTGTTCCAGGCTTTTGACGGCGTTTGAGATGTTGGACTGAGCGGTATAGAGGCGCTGAGCTGCGGCGTTGATTGAGCCGGACTCTGCCACGGCGATCAGAAAACGAAGCTGTTGGAGGGTCATCGGCGCCCGTCCTTTCGATAGCTATCTAAAAAACAGATAACAGGTTAGCGCTTTTAAGTGATTGACCGAGCGAAACAATGCTCGTACTATTCAAAACACACAAAGGAGGTAGGTAATTAAGCCGACCACGGAACCGGGATGCGAAAGGAGGCCCGCATATGAATTGCTTACTAAGACGAATGCCGGGCTCCTGTTTGCGCCCGTCGGCGTGATCAGGAGACAGCGACTTACTTCTCTTACTCTTATTTACTTCTATCTGATCAAGGAGATCATCATGAGCCAGTTCATCAACAACCCCGAGCATACCTTTGGTTTCGATACCCTGCAGCTGCACGTTGGCCAGGAGAGCGCCGATCCTGCATCCGACTCCCGTGCCGTGCCTATCTACCAGACCACGAGCTATGTGTTCCGCAACTCCCAGCATGCTGCTGACCGCTTTGGTCTTGCCGACGCCGGTAACATCTACGGTCGTCTGACCAACTCCACCCAAGGCGTCTTCGAGGACCGCATTGCCGCGCTCGAGGGCGGCGTGGCGGGTCTTGCCGTCGCCTCCGGTGCTGCTGCCATCACCTATACCCTGCAGGCTCTTGCCCAGGCCGGTGACCACGTGGTCGCCCAGAAGACCATCTACGGCGGTTCCTACAACCTGCTGGAGCACACGCTCTCCCAGTTTGGCGTCGAGACCACCTTCGTCGATGCCCATAACCTGGACGAGGTCGAGGGTGCCATCAAGGACAACACCACGGTCATTTACCTCGAGACGCTCGGTAACCCCAACTCCGATATTCCCAACATCGACGCTATCTCCGAGGTCGCCAAGAAGCATGGCCTTCCGGTTGTTGTCGATAACACCTTCGGCACCCCGTACCTCTTCCGTCCGCTGGAGCACGGCGCCAACATCGTCGTCCACTCCGCAACCAAGTTCATCGGCGGCCACGGCACCTCGCTGGGCGGTGTGATTGTCGATGGCGGCAACTTTGACTGGAAGGCGAGCGGCAAGTATGCGCAGATCGCCGAGCCCAACCCCTCCTACCATGGCGTCTCGTTTGCCGAGGCTGCCGGTCCCGCCGCCTTCGCGACCTATGTCCGCGCCATCCTGCTGCGTGACGAGGGCGCTTGCATCAGCCCGTTTAACGCCTGGGTCCTGCTCCAGGGCACCGAGACCCTGTCGCTGCGCGTCGACCGCCATGTCGAGAACACCAAGAAGGTCGTTGAGTTCCTTGCCGGCGACAGCCACGTTGCCAAGGTGAACCACCCGAGCCTGCCCGAGCACCCCGATCACGAGCTCTATCAGAAGTACTTCCCCCGCGGCGGCGCTTCGATCTTCACCTTCGAGATCAAGGGTGGTCAGGAGGCTGCCTGGAAGTTCATCGACCACCTGCAGGTCTTCTCGCTGCTCGCCAACGTGGCCGACGTCAAGTCGCTCGTCGTGCACCCGGCTACCACCACGCACTCCCAGCTCTCTTCCGAGGAGCTTGCCGAGCAGAACATTACGCCCTCCACGATTCGACTTTCCATCGGTACCGAGAACGCCGAGGACATCATTTGGGATCTGAAGCAGGCCTTCGCCGCGCTGGACGAGTAAGGCGACTTGTGCAAGGACCCCTTGCGACTCGATAGGTATAACTGCATAAAATGCCTGCTCAAGGCGCCTGTGCGAACAATGGTCGCACAGGCGCCTTTTTTGCATAGAGAGGGTGCAAAAACAGGGTTTTTGGCACGCTTTATGCATTCGAGTTGTGGAAAACTCCTGTTGAGAGGATGTGAGTTTTACGCAATTGACGTGCGCCTTTTGAGTAAAACCGCAGGTCGCGATTTGCTCGGGGTACTATGCAGCGCGATCGAATCACACACAGCTCAAACGCAGCAAAAACGCACTACGGAGGTTTCCAGCTACATGAGGATCGATTCACGAAAACCGAAGGCCGCCGCCCTTTCTGCCACGCTTGCCGTGGCGCTTTTGGTGGGTGCCGGCGTAACCGAGGCCCACGCGGCGACGCTGTCCGACGCGGTTGGGTCCGCGCCCTCCGAGACCACGTTGATGCAGCCCGTCGATTATCGCGGCGACGGTTTTGGCTCCATGCAGGAGTGGAACGCCTCCATGGGGGCCAAGCGCGACTCTTTGGAAGTTCGCGCTCAAATTATCATGAACATGTATGGCGACTATGCCACCGATGACGAGCGCGCCGTGCTTCAAGAATGCATCGACGGTGCGGGTAGCCTGCTGACGATGGGGGAAGTCGACGCCAAGTCGACCGAGCTCGACGAGCTTCGCTCTACGCTTGAGGATGCCAAGCGCGAGGCGCTCGAGGCTGCCGCGGCCAAAGCCGAGGCTGCTGAGGCCGTTCAGGCTTCGTATTACAATGCCGGCTCCGGCTCGTCTTACGCGTCTGCTGCGTATTACGCGAACGGCTCGGGCCTGACGCGTTCGAGCGGCGTCAATAACTATAATGGCCGCCGCGAGACTTATTACAGCAGCAACGTGTTGTATCACCACCGCACGGGCGAATGGACGCAGGATTCCGAGGGCTTTTGGCGCGATTCTGATGGTTACTACGTCGTGGCCGCGGGCGATAAGGCTCAGGGCTCCACGTTTACCGGTTCCAAGGGCGAGTGCAAGGTCTATGACTCCGGCTGCGCAGCCGGAACCACCGACTACTACACTGGCTGGTAGTTTTTCTGCATCACGGATATTTGGCGGACGGGCGTCTATACCGAGCTTTAGGGCAACGTAAGGACGCCCGTTCTATGTATGCGTTTGAGTTAACAGAGCGCTTACCGTGGCAGTACGCCGCGCATATGGGCACGGGGCACACTAAGTCACGAGAAACAAAGTCTTTCTCGTGGAGGAAGTGGTTCCATGAACGCTCGAGATGTCGCTATTGCCGTCGTTGCCCTTTTGATCGGATGCCTTGGTCCGACGGCGGCGCTAACTGCCGGCTTGCAGTCCGATACGGGCGCCGCTCCTGTGATTGTGGGCGCCTTGATTGCAGCGGCGCTGCTGGGAAGCGCCGGCGTGCTGCTTTGCCGCGATGACGAGGACGAGGTTCCGGAATCGCAAAATAAGCCTCAGTTTTAGCCTCGAGCTAAATGCAACAGGCCTTCGCGAATGACGGAATCCTCGCGAAGGCCTGTCTGCTTGTATTGCGCACATCGCGATGCGGCCGAGGCTACCAGCTGCTTTCTATTTCGCGAATCCTCTGGTAGAGCCAATCGTTTTGCGGCACTTGGATATCGTGTTTGGTAGCTTGGCGGCAAATGGTGCCAGCGAACTCCTCGACTTCGGTTTTTCGTTGTGCGATGCGGTCCTGCGCCATCGAGGGCATACCGACGGGGTCGATTCCCTCGATGAGGTGCACCATCTGCGTCAGGTCTGCCTCGGTCAGCTCAATGCCCTCGGCGTTGGCGACCGCAAGCGTTTCGCGCATGGCGGAAACAAAGCAGCGACGCTGCTCGGAGCCCGGCTCCGTGGCGCTTCCGTAGGTCCCGCCGTAGGCCATACAGGTCTGGTTGATGCCGTCGTTGAGCATGAGTTTGGCCCACATGCGGTGCGCAATGTCGCTCTCGACGGTATGGGCGATGCCGCAGCGTGTGTAGAGCTCGTCGATGGCGCTGACGGTTGCGGGCTCGGTGCCTGCTGCCGCGCCAAAGCGAATCTCGCCCGCATTGATAAAGGTGAGCGCGCCGTCGAGGAACACGGCATCCATGCCTTGGCAAATACCAAGAACGGTATGCTTCCAGCCAAAGCGCTCGGCAATCTTTTGCTCGCTCGTAATGCCGTTGCACAGCGAGGCGATGAGCGTGTTGGGCCCCACGACGCGCTCCATAGTCTTGAGCGCTTGGTTGAGTCCCGTCGTCTTGACCGTGAGAATGACCAGATCGGCGGGCGTTGCCTCACTGGCGCGGATGGACTTGAGCGCACAGGGCTTGCCGTTGACGGTGAGCGCATCGCCCACGTGACGCTCAAAACGGGCGTCATCCATAACGTATTCGACGGCGTCATTGCCGAGGGCCGTGGCAATCATGCTGCCGTAGAGCAGGCCGACGCCGCCCTTGCCGATAAAGGCGACCTTGTTGATCTGCATGTGAATCATCTCCCCACTAAAAGGCGCCCGCATGAGGGGCGCCTGGTGGATTGTATGCCGCTGGAGCATGTGGCGTGCACAGGAGGCGGAATTTAGAAGAACAAACTCATGGGAACTTATGCCGCGGGGTAGATGGCAAAAACGCGTGCGGGATATCCAACGCCATCGCGCACCTTGGGGAAGGTGCAGGAGATGACGGCGCCTGTGGCGGGAAGCTCGTCCAGATGGTCCATGATCTCGATCTGGTAACGGTCGACCGAGAGGATGTATTGTTCGCCGGGGTAGGGGTGGGCGTCCTCACGCGTGGTCACGCTCGCCTCCTTTCATCGGGCTTTTTGCTGATGTTAAAGCGGTTCCGTGACAGCTCGATTTCTGCTGCGTTACGATACGTTCTCGATTGCGATTCCACGATGTTTCGGCCGCGTGACCATTGTGTTTCGCCTTGCCGAGCGCTGATGGCGAAGGGAGGGTCCGTGCAATACCGCGTTGACCCCAAAAGCGGTAACCGTATCTCGGCGTTGGGGCTGGGGTGCATGAGGTTTCCCGGCGCGCCGGGACGCCCCGATGCGAAGACAGCTGATGCTATCATTTCCCGCGCCGTGGAGCAGGGGATAAATTACCTGGACACGGCGTACCTTTATCCCGGCAACGAGGCATGCGTGGGCGCTTCGCTTGAACGCTTGGGCCTGCGCGACCAGGTTTTGCTCGCGACCAAGCTGCCGCACGCCTCGTGCAAGTGCGCGGAGGATTTCGACCGTTTCTTTGATGAGCAGCTGCGCCGCCTGCGGACTGACCATATCGACTACTACCTCATGCACAACATCACCTCGCCCGCCCAGTGGGAACGCGTGGTGGCGCTGGGTATCGAGGATTGGATTGCGCGCCAAAAGGCTGCGGGGCGTATTTGCCAGATAGGTTTTTCGTACCACGGCAGTGCGGCGGACTTCTTCACGATGCTTGACGCGTATGACTGGGACTTTTGCCAGATCCAGTATAACTACGCTGGAGAGCACTACCAAGCGGGAACGGCGGGACTCATGGCAGCCACCGAGCGCGGGCTCGCGGTGTTTGTGATGGAGCCGCTTTTAGGCGGACGCCTAGCGGGTAAGTTGCCGCCGCGGGCGCGCGCCGTGTTTGACGACGCGCACGATCCGCATTTGCGCACGCCTGTCGCCTGGGGCCTTTCGTGGGTGTGGAACCATCCTCAAGTCACGATGCTGCTTTCGGGCATGACTGATACCGCGCAAGTGGATGAGAACGCGGCGTTGGCTGATTGGGCCCTGCCGGATTCGATGACGACAGAGCAGCTCGATACCATCGCACGTGTGCTGGGAGAGTTTGAGAAATCGAATCGCGTGCCCTGTACGGGGTGCGGCTACTGCATGCCGTGCCCCAAGGGCATCAATATTCCCGGCTGCTTTGGTGCCTACAACGCGAGCTACGCACATAGTTGGTTTACGGGGCTGTCTCAATACTTTACGGCGAGCGCGGTGCGGACGAACGAGCCCAAGCTGGTGAGCAATTGCGTCAAGTGCGGCAAATGCGCGCGTCACTGCCCGCAGCACATCGATATTCCCGAGCGTCTCGACGATGTGCGCCGACGTTTCCAGCCCGGCCCCGTAACGGCCGCACTTAAAGCCTTTTGCAAAACGCGCTCCTGATGCCCCTTTTATAACTTGCGGTGGAATAGCTCCTGTTTGCGGCAGAATAGGGGCCAAACAGGAACTATTCCACCGCAACTGAAGGGGGCTGTCGTGGGCCATCGGGATTCATGTGATGATTTGCGTGAGGTTCGTTGGGGCGTTTTGGGCGCTGGGCACATTTCGTATCGATTTGCATCGTCGCTCAAGGAGTTGGACGGAGCACGGCTTGTGGCTGCCGCCGGTCGCACTCCTTCGCATGTTGAGGAGTTTCGCAGGGCGTTTTCGATTGATACCGCGCACAGTTATGCCACGGCTGACGATAGCGGCGATGCGGCTTATGATGCGCTGATTGCCGACCCCGATGTCGACGCAATCTACTTGGCTCTTCCGCATGGCATGCATGCGCATTGGGTCTGTCGCGCACTGCGCGCGGGAAAGGCGGCGCTGTGCGAAAAGCCGGCCGTTTTGAATGAAGAAGAGGCTCTCTCGATTGCCTCCACCTCTCGCGAGCGCGGCGTGCTGTTTATGGAGGCGATGAAGAATCGGTTTTGTCCGATGCGTACTCGCGTGAAGGGCTTGCTTGCGTCGGGCGAGCTCGGCCGTATCGTCTCGATTGAAAGCGTGCAAAAACTCGATTATGGTGAGCCCCCTTCGAGTTATCTGCTCGACCCGTTGCAGGGTGGTTGTCTATATGACATGGGCTGCTATGCGGTCGGGTGGTTTGAGGATCTACTTGCGGGTGCGTGCGATGTTTCGTCTCGTGAAGTTCGCTGGCGTGACGTATCGGGCGGCCGCGTGGATTGGGCCGACGAGATCCGTATGAGCGTCGGCGGCATACCCATTCATATGGTGTGCGACGGCAAAGCAGCATATGAAAGCCGTTTGACGATTGCCTGCGAGCGGGGCTCGTTGGAAATCGAGCGCCTCCATCGCCCCGAGCTCGCCCATGTGAAGTACTCCGACGGACGAATGCTCGAAATAAATGCTCCGTTTGGGGTCGATGATTTCTACGGCGAAATCCAGCATGCGACCCAGCTCATCCGGGCGGGGAAACTCGAGAGTCCCGTCATGCCCCTTGCCGCCACACAGCGCTGCGCGCGTATTATCGATGCAATCCGTCTGGCCCTCTAGGACTTGGCGCTGACGCGTAGGGGATCATGACGCTGGCGCCCGTAGCCATAGTGCTTGGTGGCCTGCATCTCTGATGCCCCTTTTATAAGTTGCGGTGGAATAGTTCCTGTTTGCGGCAGAATAGGGGCCAAACAGGAACTATTTCACCGCAACTGATGAGGGGGAGCTGGAGATGCTGACGATTGGGTGCCATCTTTCGACGACGAAGGGCTATCGGGCGATGGGGGAGACGGCGCTATCCATTGGCGCCAATACCTTTGCATTCTTTACGCGCAACCCGCGCGGCGGCAAGGCGAAAGACCTTGACATGGGTGATGTGGCGGCCCTGCGTGACCTTATGGCACAAAATGGTTTTGGCCCACTCGTGGCGCATGCCCCCTATACCTACAACCCCTGTTCTGCCAAAGAGCGGGCGCGTGAGTTTGCCTTGGAGGCAATGGCCGAGGACTTGCAGCGTCTGGAAACGCTGCCCGGCAACTACTACAACTTCCACCCCGGCGCGCATGTGGGGCAGGGGACCGATGCCGGCATTCAGATGATCGTCGACACCTTGTGCCAGGTGATGTTTGAGGGGCAGCAGACGACGGTGCTGCTCGAGACCATGGCGGGAAAGGGTACCGAGGTGGGCCGTAGCTTTGAAGAGCTGGCGCGCATTATCGAGGGTGTTGCTGCCAGACGTCCAGAGCTATCGGACAAGCTGGGCGTTTGCTTGGACACCTGCCATGTGAATGACGCCGGCTACGACATCATCCATGATCTTGACGGTGTGCTCGACGAGTTCGATCGTGTGGTGGGTATCGAGCGCCTGCGCGCCGTGCATATCAATGACTCCAAGAACCCCTGCGGCGCCCATAAGGACCGCCACGAGTGCATCGGCAAGGGCTACCTGGGTAGTGAAGAGTTTGGCGGTGGTATGCAGGTTATGCAGAATATTGTATCGAATGGCCGCTTGCGCGCATTGCCATTTATTTTGGAGACACCGAACGAACTTGCAGGTTATGCGGCTGAAATCAAACTGTTAAGGTCGTTGCAGCAGTAATGACTGTCATAAAGTGGAGTGCTCCATTCACGTTATGGGTTTGTTTCAATCAGTTTTCTGATTGCAGATTCTTCCAAGCGGGTGCATAATAGCCATCAGTTTTTGCAGGTCCCTGAATCACGTGGGGTCATTGGAAGGAGACTGATTATGAAGCTGAAGAAGCTTGGCGCATTTGCCGCCACGGGTGCTATGGCGCTCGCCCTTGCTCTGACGGGCTGCGGCTCGTCCAACGCCACCTCTGGTTCTGATGCCGGTTCCAGCAGCTCTGGCGACGCAAAGGTCGAGAAGGTCGACGGCTCCAAGGAGTACGCGCTCGTCAAGGACGGTACGCTGACCGTCGGCACCTCTGCCGAGTACGCTCCGTTTGAGTACAAGGATGACAACGGCGATTATCAGGGCTTTGACCTTGAGCTCATCAAGGCTATCGGCGACAAGCTGGGCCTGGATGTCGAGTATGTCAACAATGACTTTGACACGCTCGTCCCCGGCGTTGCTTCGGGCGCCAAGTACGACGTCGCCATCGCGGCTATCACCGACACGCCCGAGCGTGAGAAGGAAGTCACTTTCTCCGATTCCTACTACATGGACGATCAGGCTATCGTGACCAAGGTCGATAACACCGACATCACGGCCGACAACTTCAGCGAGAAGCTCAACAACGCCGACGCTACCATCATCGTCCAGTCTGGCTCGACCGCCGAGGCCTTTGCCCAGGAGAACTTCCCCAAGGCCAAGATTGTCCCCTACAAGGACGCCACCGAGTGCTTCAGCGCCCTGCAGTCCGATAAGGGCGACGCCGTAGTCACCAACCGCTCCGTTGCCAGCCAGCTGACCGCCGAGCAGTTCAACACCTGCCAGACCATCAAGCAGGTCAGCACCGGCGAGGAGTACGCCATCGCCATCAACCAGGGCAACACCAAGCTCAAGGACGACATCAACCAGGCCATCAAGGACCTGACTGACGACGGTACCGTCGACGCCCTCATGGCTAAGTACAACATCAAGTAAAATAGCTACTTGATTGCGCGCGGGCCCTTTCCGTTTTGGCGGAGAGGGCCTTTGCGCTTCTCTTGACGGAGAGCGTTTCCGTCTCGTTTTGCCGGCAACTTCTACGATAGGAGCCACCTTGTCTCGACTGAACAAAGGGGCTGCGGAGCAGCGTTTTCCACTGCCCGCCTTGCTCCAAAAGCTAGCCTGCGCCATGGCCGTGGCGCTCGCGCTGGTGTGCGTGGGGGCATATGCGCCCACGACCGCCCAGGCGCTTGAGACCGCAAAGATTACCGCCCGACCCAACACCGGTTCGGGCAGCGCTGTGGTCGGCGGCACCGAGACGCGCATTACCTGGGAAGTTCAGGCCGATGCCGACGAGGAGCTGAGCGGTCTTTCTCTGACGTTTGTCGACGGCACAACGTTTGGTACCGATGACACGCGATTGACGATGCTCTCGGGCGAGGACCTCATGGATCGTACGCCCATGAAGCCCACGTGCAAGGCTGACGGCCAGACGCTCAAGATTGACTTTGGCGAGACGGCGCCTGCCGGCGGCTTTTTCCGTGTCGAGGTTTACGGCGTGACGTTCCCCGTCGAGGGCGGCGATGAGGCCTTTAGCGGAACCTATACGCTTGCCGACGGTTCGACCAAGAAGATTTCCAAGATTCCTTCCGTCGAGATCAAGGGCGTGACGGCATTCGATAACTTCCTGGCCGATCTTAAGGAGCAGCCGTGGGTCGAGGCCTGGAACTCCAATATGTTCCTGCGCCTGTTCTTGAACCCGGTCATTTTGGTCCAAAGCCTGCCGATCGTCTTTAAGGGCTTCCTTATGTCGCTCTCGATTGTGCTTGTGGCGTTTCCGCTGGCGATCCCCTTTGGCTTTGCCCTGTCGCTCATGCGCATATCCAAATCGCGCATCCTGCGTTGCCTTGCCGGCATCTACGTGAATGTCATCCGCGGTACGCCGGCGTTCCTGCAGATCTATATTGCATTCTTTGGCCTGCCGCTTGCCGGCGTCAAGGTGGACGACTATGTCTTGGGCGTCATCGTCATGGCCATGAACTCGTCCGCCTACCTGTGCGAGATCTTCCGCGCCGGTATTCAGTCGATCCCCAAGGGCCAGAACGAGGCCGCTCGTTCGCTGGGTATGAATGCCTTCCAGACGCTGCTCTACGTTATGATTCCGCAGACGTTCCGCAATGTCCTGCCTACGCTGACCAGCGAGTTTATCCTGCTCTACAAGGATACGTCGCTGCTCGCCGCCGTGGGCGTGGTCGAGATCGTCATGAACGCCCGCACCATCGTGGCAACGACGGGTTCCATTACGCCGTATGTGGTTGCCGCCCTGTTCTATCTGGTCATTACCCTGCCGCTTGCGCGCTTGGTGAGCGGTCTTGAGGCGAGGCTGCTGGGTACGGCCGAAACCAAAAAGAAGCGTCCCACCAAGAGCGCCGGACAGGTTGTCGCGACGCCCGCCGACCATATCGCTGGTCTGTAAGGAGGTTCTATTATGAGCGAAACCAATAACTCGAACGAGGTCGTCGTCAGCATCAAGAATCTCCAGAAGGCCTTTGGCGATAACGTGGTCCTGCGCGACATCGACCTTGATGTGCACAAGGGCGAGGTCGTCGTAGTCCTGGGCCCTTCGGGTTCGGGCAAGTCGACGATGCTTCGCTGCATTAACCGTCTCGAGGAGCCCACGAGTGGTTCGATTGTCGTCGAGGGCGTGGATGTGTGCGCCAAGGGCGTCGACCTCAATAAGGTGCGTACGCACTTGGGCATGGTGTTTCAGCAGTTCAACTTGTTCCCGCACCTGTCGGTCAAAAAGAACGTCATGCTTGCGCAGCAAAAGGTGCTCAAGCGCAGCAAGGAAGAGGCCGAGAAGATTGCCATCGAGGAGCTGACCAAGGTCGGCCTGGCCGAGCGCATCGATTTTATGCCGAGTCAGCTTTCGGGCGGTCAGCAGCAGCGCGTGGCCATCGCCCGCGCCCTGTCGATGAATCCGCACGTGATGCTCTTTGACGAGGCCACGTCGGCGCTCGATCCTGAGCTTGTCCGCGATGTATTGGGCGTCATGCGCGATCTTGCGCATGACGGTATGACCATGATCGTGGTGACGCACGAGATGGGCTTTGCCCGCGACGTCGCCGACCGCGTCGTCTTTATGGACGGCGGCGTTATCGTGGAGGATGGCACGCCGAGCGAGGTCTTCGACCATCCTAAGAGCGAGCGCACCAAGGCGTTTTTGGGCAATATCTCCTAGCCGCTTTATATGACTGACATAGCAGAAAACGGGAGCTGGATGTGATCCGGCTCCCGTTTTTGTTGGGACGCGAATGTGTTTTGGCGCAGAGCGCGTTACGGGCGGAGCTCATTGCCGCTAGGCGAGCTCGGCTCCAAGGGCGCGGCAGGCCGCCTCGCCCTCATCGTCGGGGGCGTCGTAACAGATGACGGAGTCGACCACGTTGACGCCTGCCTCATCGGCATCCGCCTTCCAATTGTCCATCCATTCGCCTTCGGCCCACGAATAAGAGCCAAAGAGGACGACCTTCTTGTCGCCGAGGGTCTCCTTGACTTCGTCCCACATCGGTTGGAACTCATCGTATTCAAGCTCCTCGGAGCCCATGGCGGGGCAACCGAAGGCGAGGGCATCGTAGTCGGCGGCCCTGCCGGCAGAGAAGTCGGCGCAGGGGATGACTTCGGCCTCGGCGCCCGCGGACGTGGTGCCCTCGGCAACGAGGTTTGCCATGGCCTCGGTGTTGCCCGTGCCGCTCCAATAGACGACGGCGATCTTGCTCATGTTGAGTCCTTTCGGTTGTGCGGCGTGCGGCCGCGGTTTGTACGTTCTATCGGGTCGCCTGGGCAAGTTGCGCCAAGCTGCAGCCCTGCTGATAGATAAAGGTGAGGTGTTGGGTGCAGGCACGGTACGCATCAAACGTCGCAAGTGCCTGCTCGACATTCGTATAGACCTTCCAGGCTCCAAAGATCTTGTAGTTCTCGCCACGCTGGGCGATGAACTCGTATACGTCGTCGCAGGGGTACCCCAGGAAGTAGCCAATCTCGTGTGGAAATTCGCAGGCGCAGTCGTTGTTGCAGCAGACTTGCTGATCCAGTGCGCATCGAGTCTGGCCGCAGGCGCATTCCGCGGCGTTATTGCTCGCGAGCGTGATGCGTGATGCCAGGTGCACAAGACATGCCGAGAGGTTGCCGGTGTCGTAGCCCTTCTTGGCGAGTGCCGTTTTGGCGCGCGGGTCAGCAAGGTAAGTGGCGAGGCTATTGGGCCGATATGCGTATACGAGCGCCCCGCAGGGGCGCCAGACCAAAACGCTCAGGTGGACGCCGAACGGATTAAGCTCGTGATTGCACCGGGCGATAACGTTGAGCAGGCGTGCTCGGCGATCCTCGATCGCCGCAGTTACGCTTGAGCCGTCTTGATCGGCATAGACTCCTGGATAGGTAAAGAGCGATGCCGGTTTGATGCCCGCGAGCGTGGGGGAGCAGTTGCGCACGACTGCCGCCTGAAACGTTGGGATGTCTATGGTTCGAGTCACGACGCTCCTTACGGATCTAAACTGTTAGCCTAGGAAAACTTATACACGAAAGTAAGCCTTGGTCAACTAAAAAGTTTGAAGAGGGAAACTACTTGACCGAACGGACATGATTTTGGGTTAAGATGGGAACACCCCATGGGGGTATCTAGATAGGGCTACTTGAAAGGGGAACGCATGAGTGACTTGCTCAACCCTGCGAATCTCATCGTGCTGGCCGTCATTGCCGTCGGCATGTTTTTTGGGCTGCGTCGCATTGCGGCGTCGACGCATGGAAAGAGTTGTTGCAGTGATGGCGCGAGCGGCAAGAAAGCCAAGAAGGTTGTGGTGGCAGACACCGACGAGTCCCACTACCCCTATCGTGAGGAGCTGCTTATCGGCGGCATGAGCTGCGACGGATGCGCTCGGAATGTGACGAATGCCCTCAATGCGCTTGATGGCGTGTGGGCTACGGTGACGTATGCCGACCACACGGCACGCGTACGCTCGAAGCGCCCGGTTGATCGCGACACAATCGAGACGGCGGTGAGGGGCGCGGGCTATTACGTTATGAAGATGTAGGCGTTGCCCTCTCCGGCGGATACCGGCCGCCTGCTCATTGTGACTATCGGCATCCAAAAATTTGTGCAAAAAATAACCTTTAGATGCGGCAAAAGTGGAGTTTGGTGACGGTTTGCGCGGAATTCGCTACCAATCGAGCATCCATTAACCCGTCCAAAAAATTACAGGTGTATATTTATATGCTGATTATTGCTGTGCTCAGATTGCAATTAACCGTGGACAGAAATGAAGAATGCTAAAGCTGGGCTTTAGGACAGGGGAGGCTATAGTCTAATGAGACGAGTGGGAACACTTGGCTTGGTGGCAGCGCTTGCCGCTATCTTGGTATCGCCGTTGCCGGCGCACGCCGAAGAAGCTTCGGGTGCCGTTACCTACAATGCGGGAAATGGGTATTCCTTTGAGAAGCTCTCGCATCCTACGGTAGGAACGTCGCAGCCGGATGGCATCGTCGACTACCAGGGCGGCGGTGCCGTCGCCGTCCCGGGCGCCGACGGTAACACGGCCAACAACGAAGGCGACCGCGGCCAGAG
>CABUUD010000020.1 GCA_902494585.1 uncultured Collinsella sp.
GAAATCGCGGCAGATCGGGCGCGCCATTCGCTACAACAAGGCCTATTGTGCCGACAAGCGCTATGCAAGCGTGACAAGCTGGTTGCGAACCGGCGACATGTTCAATGCCGATTTTGCCTATCACGAGGTGCCCATTGAGCGCGATCCCATCGACCTGGAGACATATCGTGCCTGCCCCATGCGGTTTACGTGCGTGTGTACCGATATCGAGACGGGCAAGGCCGTCTACCACGACCTGCCCTATGGCGACGAGAGGGATATCGAGTGGATCCGGGCATCGTCGGCGATTCCTGTGGCGACGCGTCCTGTTGCCATTGAGGGCCGTAAGTACCTGGATGGCGGCGTGGCTGATTCCATTCCCAGCGCTTGGTTGTTTGCGCAGGGGTATGACCGCAATATCGTGGTGCTCACACAGCCGGCGGGCTTTGTGAAGCAGCCCAACAGTGTGATGCCCATGCTGCGGCGCGTGTTCCGTCACTACCCGGAGTTTGTCGCAGCGCTTGAGCATCGGCATGAGGTCTACAATGCCACGCTCGATGACCTGGCGCGTCGCGAGGCTGCCGGCGAAATCTTTGTGGTGCGGCCGAGCGAATCGGTGAAGGTGCCGTCGCTGTGCCGCGAACCGGATGAGCTCGAGCGCATCTACCAGGTCGGCCGCCACGATGCGGAGGCGACTTTGCCGGCGTTGGAAGCGTATCTGGCGGGGTAGGGCAAACTGCCGTGGACTCGGCGGAAAGCGCATCCCGGAATGGAGGTCCAAACTGGGATGCGCTTTCCATTGCTGAAGATATGAGGCTGCGGATCAGCTGCTCGGCTTAGACTTACGCCTGCTGCCAGGTGTCGACAAGCTCCTTGGCCGCGGCGCAGGGGTCGTCGGCACTGCAGACGGCGCTCACCACAAAGAAGCCGTCGACGCCGGTGGCCTTAAGCTGTGGCAGGTCGGCCGTCTTGACGCCGCCGCCCACCACGATGGGCACGGGGCTTGCCGCGTGGAGTGCGGCCAGATCCTCAAAACTTTTGGTGATGATGGAGCCATCTGCTGCGCGTCCGCAGTCGCGCTTGGTCTCGGTCTCGTGGAGCGGGCCGATGCCCAGGTAGTCGACCAGGCTCATGTCGGCGGTCTTGACGTACTCGAGCATCTCCTCGCAACGGGCTGAAAGGCCCACGATGGCATCGGGGCCCAAAAGTTTGCGGCAGACCTCGACGGGAATATCGCTCTGACCGACGTGCACGCCGTCGACAGCAATGCCCTGCTCGCGTGCGGCGAGTACGCAGTCCAGGCGGTCGTCGATCAGCAGGGCGACCTGACCGGTCTTGCCGGCCTGTGCGATTGCCTGCGCGGCGTCGCCGGTCAGCGCGATGATCTCGCGGGCGCTTGCCACCTTGGAGCGCACCTGGATGCAGGTAAAGCCTGCGTCGAGCGCCTGGGCCACCACATCGCTCACGGGACGCCCCAGCGTGTTTTCGGGGCCGAGTACCAGATAGGCCGAGATATCAAGGTTGTCGCGGATGCTCATCGTGCTTCCTCCTGCTTTTTGATCTGTGCTTCCATGCGCTCGAGCTTGCCGGTCATGTTGTCGGTAAATCCGGGTCGAATATCGGCTTTGAGCACGACTTCGGTGCGGATGCCCTTGCTCGCCAACACAAAGGTTGCGTCGCGCACGACCTGCATGACCTCGTCCCAGTCGCCCTCGATCTCGGTGAACATCGAGGTGGTGTGGTTGGGAAGGCCGCTCTCGCGAATGACGCGCACGACCTCGGCGACCTCGGCGGAGAGCTCATCGCCGGTGCCGCACGGGGCGATGGCCACGGCGACGAGTGTGTTCATGCCGGCATTGGTTGCGGGCTCGGACATGGCTTATGCCTCCTCGAGCTCGAGTTGGTTATCGGCAATATCCTGGGCGGTCGCGCGGTAGAGCTCGTCGATAAAGGCGACCTTAAAGCTTGCCGGGGCATCGGCGACAGCGGCGGCACGCGTGCCGGCAACGTTGTAGACGGCGGTGCCGCAGATGGCTGCCGTAAACGGATCGGCAGCGCAGGCGTACACAGCCAGCACGCCACCCTGCGAGCAGCCGCAGCCGGTGATCTTGGACATGAGCGGGCTGCCGCCGTGGGACTTGGCCACGGTCATGCCGTCGGTGATCAGGTCGACTTCGCCCGAGACCACAACGGCGCCGCCGGTGTAGCGGGCGAGCGCCACGGCGGCATCGCGGGCGGCGTCGACCGTGTCGGTGGTATCGACACCGCGCACGCGGCTCAGATCGGCCGCCTCGCCCTCAAGACCCCACAGGCCGGCGAGCGCGATGATCTCGGAGGCGTTGCCGCGCACGATGGCGGGCTTGTACTGCTTAAGCTCGTTTACCAACTGGGTGCGCAGACTGCCGATGCCCAGACCCACCGGATCGAGCACCCAGGGCTTGCCGGCGTCGTGTGCCGCCTTGGCCGCGCGGGGAATCGTCTGCTCGTAGATGGGGAAGAGCGTGCCCATATTGAGATAGATGGCGCCGCCGCCGGCAACGAGCGCCTCGCCCTCGTCGGGAAGATAGACCATGGCGGCCGATCCACCCACAGCGAGCTGCGCGTTGGCGACAAAGTCGATCGTCACCGTGTTGGTGATGGAGCCGGCCATCGGATTGGTGGTGCGAATCTCCTCCACGGCCTTGACCATATGTTGCTTAAGCTGTTCCGAATCAATCACTGCACATGCCTCCTTGGCATAGAAAAGGGGCGCTGTGCATAGACAGCGCCCCTGTAAAGGCGGCATGCTCCCTACGCCAGCATTAACTGACAGGTTCAAAGGATTGGGCCCCATGCCCTCTCAGCCTTGTGGTTTGCACCGCCGGCACTCCCGCATCGAATCTGTTGTTCCCTATACTAGCGCACCTGCCAAAAAGGGACAGGTTTATTTTGGCAGGTCGTTACAATAGGTAGGACCGATACGAATGGGGGCCTTATGATTAAACTTGTGCTGACCGATATGGACGATACGCTGATTCCAGCCGGGCATGACGGCGCCAGCGACTACGCCATCGAGGGCATTCATGCCATGCAGGCGGCGGGTCTGCACTTTGGCCCGGTTTCGGGTCGCCAGCCGTCCGCGATGGGCTGGATGTTCCGCAATTGCGTCGAGTGCTTCTCGACCGGCGCGTTCTGCAACGGCCAGGTAATGTTTGTCGACGGTCAGGCGGTCGCTTCGCGCGCGACCGACAACGCCGCCCTTATGCGTTTGGCTGACTACTTGGAGCAGGAGACCGACGATACGTATCTGAAGGTCTACAGCCTGGGTGATGACTTTTGGAATAACGATGCCTACTGCGTGACGAGCGATCCCGAGCGCGTACGCCGCGCCATGGAGTCGGGCGGCAACGCGTGGCTCAAGGGCGAAGAGGCCCCGTGCCGTCCCGTCGTCGATGATGCGCCGGTGTTTAAGGCGAATATTTGGAGTGCCCGTTCACGTGAGGAGCTCGTGGAGCTACGCGAGCGCGTTGCCGCTGAGGTGCCGGAACTCTCGCTTGTGTTTCCCAACAATCGAGTGCGCCTGCTTGACATCCTTCCGGCCGGTTGGGACAAGGGCTGCGCTGCACTGGAGCTGGCGCGCGCTTTGGGCCTGACGACCGATGAGGTGGCCGTATTTGGCGATTCCGATAACGATCTGCCCATGATCGATGCCGTTCCCAACTCCGTTGCAGTCGCCAATGCCAACGAGGCCGTCACGGCTGCCGCGCGCTGGCATATCGGCGCTGCGGCAGACGATGCGGTTGCCGGGGCTCTGCATCAGATTGCCGCCTGCGCCGCGACGGGGGAGATGCCGCCGTTTATGCGTCAGATGGATGCGACGGGTTTCGACGTCACGAACGTCTAGGGAGAAAGCCATGAAGCTTCAGCAGCTCAGGTATGTCGTCAAAGTTGCCGAATGCGGCAGCATCACCGAGGCCTCGCGCCGGCTCTTTGTGTCGCAGCCTTCGATTACCGCATCAATCCGCGATCTCGAAAACGAGATGGGCGTGCACATCTTTGAGCGCACCAACAAGGGCGTCATTGTGTCCGAGGAAGGCGAGACATTCTTGGGCTACGCGCGTCAGGTGCTCGACCAGGCCGACCTGCTCGAGGGCAAGTACAAGGGCGCGTCCGAGCAGGTGCCGCACTTTAGTGTGAGCTGTCAGCATTATTCCTTTGCCGTTAATGCGTTTGTCGATGTGATCCGTGAGTTCGATGCCGCGCGCTACGACTTTACCCTGCGCGAGGAGCAGACTCACGAGATTATCGAGGACGTCGCGCATATGAAGAGCGAACTGGGCATCCTGTACTTATCCGAGCACAATCGCGAGGTTATCGAGCGCATGCTGGCGGCCAACGAGCTCGTGTTCGAAGGACTATTCTGCGCCACGCCGCATGTCTTCGTGTGTGCCGACCATCCGCTGGCGGGCCGCTCCAGCGTGACGCTCGAGGACCTGGAGGACTATCCCTTCCTGTCCTACGAGCAGGGCAGCTACAACTCGTTTTACTATTCCGAGGAACTGACCTCGACGTTTGAGCGCCGCAAGAATATCCGCGTGCGCGACCGTGCGACACTGTTCAACCTGGCCATGGGCCTCAACGGCTACACGGTGTGTTCGGGTGTGATCAGCCATGAGCTTAACGGTCCCGGTATCATCTCGATTCCGCTTGATGTAGACGAGTACATGGAGATTGGCATCATCACGCGCAAGAACACGACACTTACGCGCTACGGGCAGGCCTATATCGACGCGATTCGCCAGCATATCTAGGCTGCTGTGCTCCGCGCGGGTCAAATCTCTTTATGGCAGTCCAGACTGATATAGGAAACGTCTATATCAAACTGATATAAACGTATATTTTACGATGTCCATATGAGCGCTCATACTCTGTCCCAGTAAAGCAACCAATGCAAAGGGAGATATCTATGAGCACTTCAATTCAACCGAACGCGCCGTTTCGCGCCGATATCGTCGGCAGCTTTCTTCGTCCGCAGGCCGTAAAGGACGCCCGCGCTGCCTATGCGGCAGGCACGCTTGATGCCGAGGGGCTTAAGGCCGTCGAGGACGATGCCATTCGCGATTTGGTGGCAAAGCAGAAGGCCGCCGGTCTGCAGGTCATCACCGATGGCGAGTTTCGCCGCAGTTACTGGCACCTCGACTTTATGTGGGGGCTCAACGGCATTGAACGCCGTACCTCGCGTACGGGCTATATGTTCCACGACGAGGAGACCACGGCCGATACCGCCGTGGTAACCGGTCCCATTAGCGGCGAGAACCACCCATTCGTCGAGCACTTTAAGTTTGTCAAGGCGCTTGAGGGGGAGGGTCAGGTCGCACGTCAAACCATTCCGGCGCCGATCCAGACGTTCTCTGAGGTCACGCTCGATCGCTGCGACGGCCAGCAGGAGAGCCTGCGCGCTGTCTATAAGACCGATGAGGAGCTTGCCGACGCCATTGCAGCCGCTTATCGCACGGTGATCGCCGACCTGTACGCTGCAGGCTGCCGCAACATCCAGTTTGATGACTGCACCTGGGGCATCTATTGCGATACCGACTTTGTGTCCAAGACCGGAATGAGCCCGGTTGATCTGCAAAAGGTGAGTGAGCTGGGCGTGGCGCTCAACAACGCCGCCATCGAGGGCAAGCCCGACGACCTGGTCATTAACACGCACGTGTGCCGTGGTAACTACCACTCTACCTATGCCTTTGAGGGCGGTTACGATCCCATCGCGCCGTACCTGTTTGCGCATGAGAATGTCGATGCGTTCTATCTGGAGTTCGACACGCCGCGCGCCGGCGGTTTTGAGCCGCTCAAGTACGTTGCCCCGGGCAAGAAGGTCGTGCTGGGCTTGGTAACCACCAAGGCGGCAGAGCTCGAGAACGAGGATGCCATCGTCGAGCGTATCCGCGAAGCTGCAAAGTACGTGCCGCTCGAGAACCTGTATCTGTCGCCCCAGTGCGGCTTTGCCAGCTGCGAGATTGGCAACAAGCTGACCGAGGACGAACAATGGGCAAAGATCGCGCTGGTCAAGCGCGTTGCCGAGCGCGTTTGGCAATAGCGGTAACGTTCGCAGGTGACGGCGCGTGCGAGACATGGCGCATCGCGTACAATGGTTCGGATCGTATCGTTCGGGCAGGTAATCCGCTATGCCCGATCGCCCCTCCATTCGAAAGGACATCCATGTCCCAATCCTCGACGCCCGCTGTCGCCGATGCCATCTACGATGCGTCGTCGCTTGGCCGACCGCGCATGTTCCTGCTCGGCCTGCAGCATCTATTTGCCATGTTCGGCGCCACGGTGTTGGTGCCCGTGCTCACCGGCCTCTCGGTCTCGGCAACGCTGTTGTTTGCCGGCTTGGGCACGCTGCTGTTCCACTTCTTGTCGCGTGGCAAGGTGCCGGCATTTTTGGGCTCATCGTTTGCCTTTATTGCCGGTTATGCCGCAATCGCGCCCAACGGCGAGACCGAGCTTTTGCCCTACGCCTGCCTGGGCGTAGCTTGTGCCGGTCTGCTCTATCCGGTGCTGGCGGCGCTCTTCCGCGCGTTTGGCGCCAAGCGTGTCATGCGTTTCTTTCCGCCGGTGGTGACTGGCCCCATCGTCATTTCCATCGGCTTGATCCTGGCAAGTTCCGCTATTGCTAACTGCCAGACCAACTGGCTTGTGGCTGTCATTGGCGTTGCCGTTATCGTCATCTGCAACATCTGGGGCCGTGGCATGGTCAAGATCGTGCCGATTTTGCTGGGCGTTGTGGTGAGCTATGCCGTTGCGGCTGCGCTCGGCGAGGTTGATTTCTCGGGCGTTGCCGCCGCTCCGTGGGTCGGTCTGCCCATCGTGTGGGACAACACCGTGTTTGCACTCTTTGGGCCGCAGTTCGATAGCGGTCTTGCCACGACGGCCATCATCACCATCATGCCGCTGGCCTTCGCGACCATGATCGAGCATATCGGCGATATCTCTGCTATCGGTTCGACTTGCGAGCGCAACTACATTGCCGATCCCGGTCTGCATCGCACGCTGCTCGGCGACGGCCTTGCCACGATTCTGGCTTCGCTCTTTGGCGCTCCGGCCAACACTACGTATGGTGAGAACACCGGCGTGCTCGCCCTGACGCGCGTGTTCGACCCGCGCGTAATTCGAATTGCCGCGTGTTGCGCCATCGTGCTTTCGTTCTGCCCCAAGTTCGCGGCTGTCATTGCGGCCATGCCGGCGTGTGTGATCGGCGGTGTGTCGCTCGTGCTCTACGGCATGATCAGCGCTGTGGGCGTCCGCAACCTCATCGAGAACCAGGTCGATTTCCAGAACAACCGCAATGTGCTGGTGGCGGCTCTGGTGCTCGTGCTTTCGCTCGGCATTGCTTACAGCACCGCCAGTGCCATCGTGCTGGAGCTGGGCGGCGTGACCATTTCGCTGTCCGGCATTGCCGTGGGCTCACTGGTGGGCATTGTGCTCAACGCCATCCTGCCGGGTAACGACTTTGAGTTTGATGTCTCCGAGCTTGAGGAGGCTGCTGAGTAGCAGCTGCGTTCAGCTAAAACAAGATATGGTGCCCATGCGTATATGCGTGTGGGCACCATTTTTAATGTGTCAGTATCCAGTGGATGCCGCGGGCCATGCGTAAGTCGGTTTGGGCAAAGTGATTGCCGGGGTTGAGCTCCAGCGTTGTTGGAATGCCGCGCTCGACGAGCAACACTTCCATCGCGCGTGTGTCGTCGAGTACATGCCGCATCATGCGGTTGGGCGTCTTGGTTTCCTTTTTGCCGAGTGACAGGTAGACGGCTTGCGGGCTGCCGGCAAAAGGGGCCGTGCTGGCACGGTCGACAAAGTCGGGAAACCATAGCGACCCCGATGCGCTCGCGGCGCGGTCAAAGGCGTCGGTTTGCCAGAGGGACCAGAGTGCGAAGAGGCCCGCGAGCGAGTAACCGGCAATGCCGCGCCAGGTGGGCGGCTGAGGAAGCGACGACTCGACCTGGGGGATTATCTGATTCAGCAGCTCATCAAGAAAATCGGCGGCTTGGCCGCCGAAAGGCTCGGCATCGCGTACGGTCCCGTCGCATGCCCAGGGGCTCAGCTCGCGATTCCAATCGAGCCCGCCAATGGTGACGAGGGCGAATGGCGGACAGTCGAGCTCTCGGCAACACTTATAAACCTCGCTGCCGTCGCCCACGACCACAGGAAGGTAGATGACAGGCGCGCTTTCCGTATGATTCGAATAAACGGTTATCTGCTTTTGATGCGCTTCCATGACGGGCTTCTCTCAGTGTTGTGATATCGGCAGCCCCAATTGTCGCACGCCAGCGTATGCCGGTTGGGCTAGACCAAAGACAATCTCGTGCATCCCCTGCGGACGCATATGGAAAACGCCACCGCCGGAGGGGAGCTCGGCGGTGGCGTTGTTAAACGGTGCTGGGGCTCGGGGGCCTTCGCGGGAGCTGCCATGTGCGCAGAGGCGTCTAAGAACGCTTACGGCTCGCCATGGTGCCTGCGGCGATAGCGGCTGTTCCCGCAAGGACGGTTGCCACGATGGCCGCACCCGAGGTGTCGCCGGTTGCCGCGAGCACGCCGGTAGTCTTGGCTTTCGTGGTTGAAGCCGCAACGGCCTTGGTCGGCTTTGAGCCCTCAGGCTTGGGGTTCTGCTTGGACTCCGCGGGCTTGCTTTCTGCGGGCTTGGTCTCGTCGGGCTTGGGGTCTTCCGGCTTGGCTACCTCGGGAGGTGCGATGGTCGTACTTTTGGCGACTGCTTTGATATAGAGGGAGTCGACCGTGGCGTCGCCCGTGCCGATGGCTTGGCCTGCCTCGTAGATGCCGTCACGGAGCTTGCGATAGTCAATGACCTTGCCGCCTTCGGGCGTCTGGATGGCGGCGTTCTCAATCTTGATGGTGCCGATTGTCTTGCCGTCAGCGCTCATGGCACGGGCAAAGATTGCCGCTGTATCTCCTTCGGCCGTTACCTTGCTGCGGATGATCGAGATGACTGCGGGTGTGACGCCCTCGCTGGTCTGGGCGATGATGCCGATGTTCTCGCCTTGGGGTTCGCGCCTCGTCTCGCCATCTTGGTTTTCGCTGTAGGGGATGGGGTCGTCGCCGTTCTCGACATAGCGGGCTATGGCCTTGACAACGGAGTCGCTGATGTAGATGTGGCCGCCCTTCTCGTTGGGTCGATCGTTTCTGGTGGAGAATGCAGCCGAAACCTCGCCTTCCGCAAACGCGTCCACGGTGGAGCCGTTCTTGACGACGATGTCGTCCTGGTAGGTGAAGAGGGCGTTGGCGCCACCGTATCTGCCTTTACTTGCACGGACCGTCACGTTTGCATGATCGAGGGTGATGCCCTTGTGGGCATAGACGCCATATTCAACACCGTTTACGTCGAGGGAGGCGTTTGTGGCTGCGAGGCTGCCCTTGGCCTCGACGGCAGCGTCTTTCTCGGAGCTTGCCTCGACCGTCCCGCCACCCTTGATGGTGAGGTTCTTGTCGGCTCCAATACCCTTGTCCTTGGTAGCCCTGGCGGTGACGGCTCCGCTGTCGTCAATCGTGATATTGCCGTTTGCCCTGATGCCATCCGATGCACCCGTGGCGTTGACGTTGCCCGAACCTTTGATAGCGAGATCACCTCCGGCATTGATGGCATCAAGCCCAGTGCTCGTGGCGTTGACGGATCCGGCTCCGTCGATGTTGATATTACCCGTGGAGAGGATAGCGTCCTCAGTAGATGTCACGCTGAGCGTGCCGCCCTCGTCGCCTTGGATATTGAGCTCGGCATTCTCGTTAGTGCCATGAGAAACGTTGATGCTTTCGATCCATTCGGCAGTGACGATGTTGGTTCCCGAGTAATTCACGTTGAGCTTGCCTGCGGCCTGGATCTCGCCGCCGTTATAGTTGTTGAGCTTCAAGTCGTCGGCGCCGTCCCACGACCAGGTACCGGCCTCGTCGCTCGCCGCGGTGTTGTACTTGTTGCCGCCGACCTTGACCCATTCCGCTGCGAGCGAGACGCTCGGCATGAGCAGCGAGCTCACCGTGAGCGCGCACACGGCGCCCGCGACGATGCGGCGCGTCACGCGGCGCCAGCTGCCGTGCGCGAGTCCTATGTGACGGCGAACGTCGGGTTCGGCAACATGGGTTCCGGCGGTAGTGTCATTGCGTTTGGGGGTCGTGAACAAGGCTGCCATGGTTACTCCCATCCTCATAGGGCCTATGCGATTACGCCCAGCATATCTGCAGGATGTGGCCGGCGGTAGTGCCGTTTGGAGGGCAAAATGTCCAAAATTCGAGAAACAATACATCGCGCGCCCGTGCTCTGCCCGTCTTTAAAAGAAAAGCGCGGAGCCGCTCGTTGCGACTCCGCGCTTTGCAGTTTTGCTTTAGCAGGCTATGCCGTTACGCCACGAAGAAGTAGACGAGGAAGGCAAGGGCTGCGATCCACATGAGCGGCTTGATCTTGGAGGCCTCGCCCTTAACGAGCGCGACGACCACGTAGGCGATAAAGCCCAGGCCAATGCCGGCAGAGATGGAGTAGGTGAAGGGCACGCCGGCGACAATCATGAACGCCGGGAAACCCTGCGACACGTCGGACCAGTCGATCTCGGAGGCCTCGCTCATCATGAGGTAGCCGACGTAGACCAGAGCACCGCAGGTGGCGGCGCTGGAAACGATGGTGACGATGGGGGAGAAGAACGCGGCGAGAATGAACAGCACGCCGGTGGTGACGGAGGTGAGGCCCGTGCGGCCACCGTCGGCAGCGCCAGAGGTGGACTCGACGAAGGTGGTGATGGAGGAGACGCCCATAAAGCCACCGGCAGCAGCGGCCACGGAGTCGACGACCAGGATGGGACGGATGTCCTCGACATTGCCGTCCTCGGTCAAGAACTCGCCCTGCTTGGCGACGGCCATCGCGGTGCCCATGGTGTCGAAGAAGTCACTCATAAGCAGCGAGAAGGCAACGACGAGCAGCATCGGGTCGGTCAGAACCTTCACGATGGCCATGTTGCCATCGGCGGTGCTGGCAAACGGGGCGCCAAAGGTCGAGAAGTCGAGCGGTGCGATAAGGCCCTCGGGCGCATGGGTGACGCCCAGCGGGATACCGGCGATAACGGCGACGATGATACCGATGAGCAGCGAGCCCGGCACGTTGCGGGAAGCCAGGGCAACCGTCACGACGATGGAGATGATGCCGACGATAAAGGTGGGGGAGGCGATGTCGCCCAGGCCGACGAGCGTACCGGCGCCAGCAGTGATGATGCCGGCGTCGCACAGGCCGATCATGGCGATGAACAGGCCCAAGCCAACCGAGATGGCGTGGCGCAGGACCACGGGGATGGCGTCCATGATGGCCTCGCGCAGGCCGCACAGGACGAGCAGCAAGATGACGATACCCTCGAGGAAGATAACGCTCATGGCCACGTGCCAGTCGCCGCCGCACATGGTGGTGGCGATGCCCGCGATCATGGCGTTGATGCCCAAACCCGACGCGCAGGCGAGCGGGCGGTTTGCGAAGATGCCCATGCAGATGGTCATGATGCCAGCGCCCAGGCAGGTGGCGCAGGCGAGCGCTCCCGCATCGATGCCGGCGCCCGAGAGCACCGCAGGGTTGACGGCGATGATGTAGGCCATCGCCAGGAATGTTGTCAGTCCAGCGCGAAGTTCGGTCCCGATTGTGGACTTGCGCTCACTGACGTGAAATAGTTCGTCCATGCATACCCTTTCCTTGTTCGGCCCCGAGTTTAGGCCGATTGACACGAACTCATTTACTATATCGCCTTTACAACCTTGCTGTTCTCACATGTTGATGTTCGGCGCTTTGTAGCGGACGGGCGGTATTTTCCGTATGAAAATGTGTGGGTACCGTATACTTAAGCAGTTACAACGACCCCTATGGAGGAACGTATGATTAAAGAGCTCTGCCACGACGAGGCTATCCTGTCCCAGCGTTGCGAGGTTGCGACTGTCGAGGACGAGTCGGTCGCACAGGACCTGATCGATACCATCAAGTCGCTCGAGGACGCCGGCTGCCTTGCCGCCAACCAGATTGGCGTTACCAAGAAGGTCTGCGTCTACCTGGATGACGCTGGCGAGCCCCACGTGCTCTACAACCCCCGTCTGGTGTTTGGCCTGGGCGCCAGCAAGATGGAGGAGAGCTGCCTGACGCACGACGAGGTCACCAAGTCCACGCGCTACATCAAGTGCAAGGTTGCCTTTGACCAGATCGTCGACGGCAAGATGAAGGAGTGCCGCCGCGACTACGCGGGCTTTGAGGCACAAATGATCCAGCATATGATCGACCACTGCTTAGGCAAACTCGTCTAGAGCGGTTCAATTGGGGACCGAATTTGCGGTCTTTGAGCCCGGGTATGACATTGTTGTCATGTCCGGGCTTTTGTGTTTAGCGCCTTTTTGTTTGGTGACAATAAGCTTAGCAAGAACGTAAGGCTAGGAGGCGCTATGTGCACGAGTATTCGATTTACCGATGATTCCGGCCACATGTATCTGGGCCGCAACCTCGACTGGAGCTTTGACTACGGCCAACAGGTTCGCGTGATGCCGCGCGGGTTTCACATTCCGTATTCGTTTATCGACGACGCGACAGCGGCACACGCGGTGATCGGTATGTGCATCGATTACAAGAACTACCCTATGTTCTTCGATTGCGGCAACGATGCGGGCCTCGCCGTGGCGGGCCTCAATTTCCCGGGTTATGCCGAGTATGCCGAGGGGCCGGTTGATGGAAAGACCAATATCGCGGCCTATGAGTTTCCCCTGTGGGTGGCAGCGACGTTCTCGACGGTCGATGAGGTCGAGGCCGCGCTGCGCGACACGGTGATTGTCGCCAAATCTGCCGGAGAGGGGCTGGGCGTGTCGCTGCTCCATTGGATTATCGGCGACAGCCAGCGTAGCATCGTGGTCGAGATGATGGCTGACGGCCTGCATGTATACGACGATCCGGTCGACACCCTTGCCAACCAGCCGACCTTCCCGTGGCACATGGAAAACCTCCGCACCTATATCACCGCCACAAGCGATTTTCCGCAGACGGCGACATGGCGTGGCGCCGAGCTCAAGCCCTATGGCGCGGGTGCCGGCATGCGCGGTATTCCGGGTGACTGCTATTCGCCGAGCCGTTTTGTAAAGGCGGCGTATCTCAATGCCAATTACCCGCAAAAGGAGAGCGAGACCGAAAACGTCGTCCGTATGTTCCGCTCGCTCGAGGGCGTGGTGATGATTGAGGGGGCGTCCAGGATGGGCGATGGCAAGTTCGAGAAGACTATCTACACCGGATGCTTTAGCGCGCGCACGGGCAATTATTACTACGCGATGTATGGGGATCCGTCGATTCGCTACGTGAGCCTGATGGATGCCGAGGGCGCGAGCCCCGATAGACTCGTGGTTCCCGAGCCGCGTCGTTCGTAGCCGCTAGCTTTACTGCAATGCAAGGCGGCCCTGCGTCTCCCGTGAGATGCAGGGCCGCTGTCGTTGATTTGTGACGTCGCTAGAAGTTGGCGTCGTTGAGTTGTTCGCTCTCGAGGTCGTCGAGCAGTTGCTGTTCGGGCGTATCGGCGACGCTCTCGAGTAACTCGGTGGGGTCGACGTTCATGCTCCTACCGGCTTCGTTGCCGTTGACCAGGTCGTCCGAGAAGATATCGACTTCCATTTCCTCGGCCTCTTCGATCTGAACCTCGAGCGGCACCTGGGTGCGCACGAGCTTAACGGCCGGGCGCATGCGGGCAAACAGCGGCACGTACTCGATGATGATGGCCGAGTTCTCAAGACCGTACCAGCGTGCCGGGCTTCCGCAGGCGCGGCGGACGGCGTACTTGATGGCCATGACGCGGTGGTCGTTGCGGTTGATGTCCGTTTCGGGGGCAAGCATCTTGCGCAGCATGCAAAAACGGAAGTCGCCCACGTTGCCGCGCGTCTCGTAGATGGAGTAGGTGTGATGCTGCGGCGGCAGCTCGCCCGATGCCATCAAGTCGCCAACAATCTGGCGCAGGTAGGCATTGATGCGCTGGTTGACCTTAAAGCCCAGGTCCAAGCGCACGCGGAACAAAAAGTCCGTGCCAAAGGTCTCGACGGAATACTCGTGCGTATAGGGCTCGTCGGTAACGTGCACGTTGATAAACCAGTATGCCTTGGCGCGCTTGGGGTGCTTGTCCAGGATGGAATAGAGCACATCGCGGTCGAGCGTGAGCGGGTCGGGGCTGTTGGTGAGGAACACCAGGTTGTCGGCGAGCACGGGATAGGTCTCGTCGTTGCGCAGGCGGTTGAGTTGATCGATGTACTTGGAGACGGGCAGCAGGATCGTCTGCGTGCGCTCGATGGCGGTACCACGACGCCACACGTACATAAGGCCAAACAGCAGCGAGGCCAAGAAGATCATCACATAGCCGCCGTCAAAGAACATGGTGAGGCACGAGGCAAAGAAGCACAGCTCAATGGCGCCAAAGAGCAGTGCGAAGACGCAGGCGCCCAGCTTGTGCTTGAGAATGCCGGCGATATAGCTCGTCAAAAGCGTCGTGGTCATAAGCATGGTCACGGTAATGGCGAGGCCATAGGCGCTCTCCATGCGCTCGGAGTTCTGGAACAGCAGCACGATGAAGATACAGCCGACCCACATGATGTTGTTGACGAGTGGAATATAGAGCTGACCCTTGGTATCGCTGGGGTAGTGAATACGCAGGTGCGGCATAAGGTTGAGGCGCGTTGCCTCCGAAACCAGCGAGAACGAGCCGGTGATGAGCGCCTGCGAGGCGATGATGGCCGCTACGGCCGAAAGCACGATGGCAAAGGGGCGCAGGGGCTCGGGAAGCATCATATAGAACGGGTTGACGATATCCATCGCGAGCATCTGGGGGTTGGAGTTATTGGCGAGCAGCCAAGCTCCCTGACCCAGATAGTTGAGGATAAGGGCCGCCTTAACAAACGGCCAGGATGCATAGATGTTGGCCTTGCCCACGTGGCCCATGTCTGAATAGAGCGCCTCGGCGCCGGTCGTCGACAGAAAGACGAAGCCGAGCACCATGATGCCCGAGTGGTTGATGGGCGAGAACAGGAACATGATGCCGCGGATGGGGTTGAGTGCGCGTAGGATGGACAGGTTGCCGAGCATGTTGAACAGGCCGGCGCCAGCCAAGAACAGGAACCACAGCGTCATGAGCGGGCCGAAGAGCTTGCCGATTGACGAGGTACCGGCGCGCTGCATGGCAAACAGACCGCAGATAATGATGATGGTGATGATGATGACGTTGGTCTGGCCGTCACCCAAAAGCGCATGGCCCCACTCGATAGTGCGCAAGCCCTCGATGGCCGTGGTAACCGTGACGGCGGGGGTGAGGATGCCGTCGGCGAGCAGCGCCGCGCCGCCGATCATGGCGGGAAGGATCAGCCACGGCGCCACTTTGCGCACCAAGCTAAACAGGGCGAAGATGCCGCCCTCGTTGTGGTTATCGGCCTTCATGGCGATAACCACGTACTTGACCGTGGTCACGAGCGTCATGGTCCAGATGACGAGCGAGAGTGCGCCCAAAATCATGTCCTCGCTGACGGTGCCGATGCCGCCGTTGTTGGCGACGATTGATTTCATGGTGTACATGGGGCTCGTGCCGATGTCGCCATAGACGACGCCGAGCGTTACGAGCAGCATGCCAGCGGAGAGGGGGATGGCGCCATGTCCGCTCTGACTACGCTGGTCTTGGAGGCTTGCCTCCAGTTTGTTGTGTGCCACGTGGACTCCCTTGGACATCCGGCCTCTGCCAAGGGCAGTAGACCTTTATGCCATCTTTATACATATAAGAGCAGTTTGGCACATCGGGGTGTTTTAGACAATAATCCCCAGCTGGGGATTATTTATATACGCAGGTAGCATTTCAAAGCAGGGGCTTTTAAGCACGTGCTGTCTGGGCTATGCCAGCCTTGGCGCCTGCGCGTTTGCCGGCGAATTCGCAAAAGAGCGCGCCGCCGATGATAAGTGCGGCACCCATCAGGCGGACCGGTGTTATGACTTCGCCCAAAAGGACGGCCGAGAACACGACGGCCGAAAGCGGCTCGAGGTAGCCGACGACCGCAACGGTCTGGACGGGCAGCTTGGCGACAGCGCTAAAGTAGAGCAAGCAACCGATGCCGGTGTTGACGACGCCGAGCATGACGACGGCGCGCCAATCAATACTGGCGGCGACGCCGGCGGACAGGAATGAGGGAGCGCCCTGCGTGATGAGCGTGAGGACCAGCGCGGTCACAAAGGCGGCGCTCACCTGGAGCGTGGAGTTTTCGAGGCCTTCGATGTGTGGCGCACCCTTGCTGGCGATGACCATCAATGCGTAGCAGAAGGCCGAGGCGATGCCGCAAGCGATACCCGCAATGGGCATATTGCCGCCTAGACCTTGCGCTGCAATGAGAAAAGCACCGCAAGCAACGGCGATAAACCCGGCGATTTTGCCGCCGGTCAGCTTTTCGCCAAAGATGAGCGGGGAGAGCGTCATGACAATGATGGGGCCGCAGTAGTACAGCAGCGAGGATACGCCGACGCCGATCGTCTGGTAGGCGCGGAACAGAAAAATCCAGCTGGCGCCCAGCGCGGCTCCCGAGAGGAGGAGGGCTGCGGCTTCGCGGGGGCGGGATGGCGCCTGCAGCTTATGGCGTTGGGTGACGGCGAGGATGGTGACAAGCGAGAGTGCGCCCAAAAACGTGCGCAGTAGCACGATATCGGAGCTCGGCAGCGCAATGGCAGCGGCGATGATGCCGTTGGAGCCAAACAATAGCAATGCTGCTAAGTACGTAAACAGTCCGTTGTTCATGCGCTGAAATCCCCTCTATATCCGAGCATGTTCACTATGGGTGAACAGGCTATAGAAGAAAAGCGAATATAATTCATAGATAACATGACAAAAGCTCATGCATATGTGTAGGGGTGCCGTGGAAACGAATGTTCAAAAGATGCAGGTCCTACTCGAGACCGTGCGCGCCGGCAGTTTTACGCGCGCCGCCGAGCGGCTGAGCTATTCGCAGTCGGGCGTGAGCCGTATGGTGGCCGATCTTGAGGCCGACTGGGGCTTTAAAGTGCTTGATAGAAGCCGCGAGGGCGTAGTGCTTTCTGCCGACGGGCGGCAAGTTATGCCGGCTGTTGAGGCGTTATGCGAGGAATTCACTCGCTTGCAGCGACGGGTGGATGAGATGCGTGGGCTCATGCGCGGCAAAATCTGCATCGGTACATTTTCGAGCGTGGCGACCCACGTGCTGCCGCCGGTGATTGCGCGCTTTCGCGCCGATCACCCGGACATCGATTACGAGCTGCTGATGGGTGATTACTCCGAGATTGAGCAATGGGTGGCGGAAGGTCGCTGCGACCTGGGCTTTATTCCGCGCGAACCACGCGGCGCCGGCATGGCGTCGCGGCCGTTGGTGCGAGACGAGTTAATGGCGGTAGTGCCAACAGGCTCTTTGCTTGCCGCGGCGGAGGTCGTCTCTCTTGCCGATTTGGCCAACGAGCAGTTTATTCTGCTGGAACGCGGCACAGATGATGAGATTACGCCGCTGTTTCGCCGCGCGGGCCTGGCGGTACGCTCTAAGCTGTCGACCTGGGATGATTATGCGATTATGGCCATGGTCGAGGACGGTCTGGGCGTGAGCATTCTTCCGGCGCTCATCTTGCGCCGCTGCCAGTTCGATGTTGCCGTGCGCCCGCTCGAGGGACATCCTCATCGGCAGATCAACGCCATATACCGCACCGCTGACGTTTCGCTTGCGGCGGCTCGTTTCCTTGAATATCTCTAAAAGCGCGTACCTGTTGTCTACTTTGGGACAATTCTCGGGGTTCGGTACATTTTCTTATGAAATTGAACTTTCGGATAATGCGCCGCGCTATACTGCTGCCTAAATTGAACTCAGGTTCAATTTGTGTTCTATAAATTGAACTTTGCCAGCAAGGAGGTTCTAATGGCCCAAGAGACGTTTAGCGATCGCCTGCGACAGACCATGTCCGATCGCGACGTTCGCCAGTCGGATGTAATCCGCGCATCGGAGATGCTCGGCAAAAAACTCGGCAAGAGTCAGATGAGCCAATATGTGAGCGGCAAGACGATCCCGCGGCGCGATGTGGCAGAGCTGCTCGCCCGTATTTTGGAGGTCGATGTTTCCTGGCTGCTCGCCAGTGACGCCGATCAAGTCGAGACGTCCTCGTCCCATAACGTTGCCAAATCCGAACCTAGTCTCTCAGCTCAAATTCCAAGGAGCACCACCATGCGTACTTTTTCTAAATCCACCAAGCTCGATAACGTCCTGTATGACGTGCGCGGTCCCGTCGTCGACGAGGCTGCCCGTATGGAGGACGAGGGCGAGCGCATCCTCAAGCTCAATATCGGCAACCCGGCGCCCTTCGGTTTTCGCACGCCCGACGAGGTTATCAAGGACATGCGCCAGCAGCTGCCCGACTGCGAAGGCTATTCCAATTCGCGCGGCCTGTTCTCTGCGCGCAAGGCGATCATGCAGTATTCGCAGATCAAGGGCCTGCCCAATGTTCAGATGGAGCATATCTACACGGGCAACGGCGTGTCCGAACTCATTCAGCTTTCGATGAACGCTCTGCTCGACAATGGCGACGAGATTTTGATCCCCAGCCCCGACTATCCGCTCTGGACGGCGTGCGCAACCCTCGCCGGCGGTCATCCCGTGCACTATCTATGCGATGAGCAGGCGGATTGGTATCCCGACCTGGAGGATATGGAGTCCAAGATCACGAGCGCGACCAAGGCCCTCGTCATCATCAACCCCAACAACCCCACGGGCTCGGTCTACCCGCGCGAGGTGCTCGAGGGCATCGTCGAGGTTGCGCGCAGGCATCAGCTGATGATCTTTGCCGATGAAATCTACGACCGTCTGTGCATGGACGGCTACGAGCACGTCTCGATTGCCTCGCTCGCTCCCGATCTGCCCTGTGTCACCTTTAGCGGCCTTTCCAAGTCGCACATGATCGCGGGCTATCGTATTGGCTGGATGGTGCTTTCGGGCAACCAGCGCTGCATGAGCGACTTCATTATGGGTATCAACATGCTCTCTAACATGCGCCTGTGCTCCAACGTGCCGGCCCAGTCGATCGTCCAGACGGCGCTCGGTGGCCATCAGTCGGTCAACGACTACATCCGTCCCGGCGGTCGTGTCTACGAGCAGCGCAACTTTGTGTATGAGGCACTCAACAAGATCGATGGCATCTCGGTGGTCAAGCCGCGCGCGGCGTTCTATATCTTCCCCAAGATGGATGTTAAGAAGTTCAACATCACCGATGACGAGCAGTTTGCCCTCGACCTGCTGCACGAGAAGAAGATTCTGATCACGCGCGGCGGCGGCTTTAACTGGGCCGAGCCCGATCACTTCCGCATCGTGTACCTGCCGCGCATGGAAGTGCTCAAAGAGTCGCTCGAAGACCTCGCCGATTTCTTTGATCACTACCGCCAGGCGTAGGGGATAGAAGTTCCGCACTATGAAGAGCTCCCTGCAGTTGCTTGGCTGCAGGGAGCTTTCTTGAATTGGCGCAACTATATAACTATTCCTTGGCAGTGGTCGATTTCGTGCTGGATGATCTCGGCGGTGTAGCCCGAGAAGTTTTTGATGCGGCGGACAAAGTTCTCGTCCAAATACTCAACCTTAATGCGGCGATATCGGGTACAGGGACGCTCGCCGGCCAGCGAGAGGCATCCTTCGCTCGTCTGATAGGCATTGACCTGCTCAAGAATTTGAGGGTTGTACATCAGGAGCGCCCTGTTGCCGTCCTTTACGCAGATGATGCGTTTGCGCACCCCGATCATGTTGGCGGCGAGGCCCACGCACTCGTGCTCATGCTCGTGGAGCGTATCCAGGAGGTCCTGCCCGGTCGCGGCATCGTCGGGTCCTGCGTCTTCGGAAGGCAGGCGCAAAAAGAACTCGGATTTCATGATGGGCTTGATCATGGCGGGCTCCTCATGTCTTATGCTTTCGTGGACTTTTAATAATAGCGCGGAAGGAAAGCTGTGCGTCCGCGTTACAATCTTTCGAGGTTGGACCATGTTGTCAGACTCGTCGTGTACGGCGTCTGGCGTAAGTCTAGGGCTCATTTTTCGCCCTGGACTGTTCCTCTGGGGCGATGCGACTGTCGTTCCAAGAGGAAGGAAATGCATGGGGAGCAAATCTCAGCAACAAGTTAAAGTAACGCCATCCGGCACTGCGGCGCTTCTCGTCGTAATGTATATTGCAGCCTTTGTTGCCGCGTTTAACGAGAACATCATTAACGTGGCGTTGCACGACATTATGGTGGCCTTTTCGGTGAGTGCCACCACGGCGCAGTGGCTCGTTTCGGGCTACATGATCGTGACGTCGATCTTTACGGCCATCATGGCCTTCCTGTCCGGTCGTTTCTCGACGCGCAAGCTGCTGTTTTTCGCATGCGGATGCATGGTCGCCGGCGAAGTCCTGTGCCTGGTCGCTCCGTCGTTTAGCGTTTTGCTGCCAAGCCGTATTTTGCAGGCTGCGGGATCGGGCATCTTGTTCCCGCTCATGATGAATGTGGTGCTGTCTTGTGCCCCGCGCGAGAAGCTCGGTCTGTATCTGAGCCTGGGCGGCGCCTGCATTACGCTAGGACCGGCGTTTGGACCCGTGATCAGCGGTCTTATGTGCACGTTATTTGGCTGGAGGGCGGTATTCGTAGTGCCGCTGGTGGGCGGCATTGCGGTCGCCGCGGCGGGCGTTAAGCTTGTTCAGAATGTCGGAGAGCGCTCGAACACCACGCTTGATATTCTGTCGGTTGTTTTGCTCGCGGCCGGCATTACGGCATTTGTGTATTCCGTAGGCGAGTTCTCGGCCAATCTGATTGCCGGTGTCGTGGCGCTTTTCGCCGCCGTTGTGCTGCTCGGCCTGTTTGCGGCCCGTCAGCTCAAGCTCGAGCATCCGGTGCTTAACGTGCGTCCCATGGCGAGCGTTTGCTTTTGGCCTGCGTGCCTGCTTGTGGTGGTGTCGATGATGACGACGTTCTCGATGAGCGTTTTGTTGCCGCTCTATTTTGAGGGCGCATACGGCATGACCGCACTTATTGCGGGCCTGCTCATTTTGCCGGCGATTGCCTGCAACGCCGTGACCTCGATTGTGGGCGGACGTGTGATGGACGCCCGTGGCGCATGGCCGCTGCTGCCGGTCGGCTTTGCCCTGATTGCCGTGGGACAGACTGCCATCTCGATGACGGCGGCAAGCATGAACATCGGCGTCGTCGTGGCGCTGACCGTTGTGGTGTATGCCGGAGTCGGTTTGGTGCTGAGCCCCTCGCAAACGGCCGGCTTGGAGACGCTGCCCGCCGCTGAGCACCCTCACGGAACGGCATTGCTCAACACGTGGAACATGATTGCCGCATCGTTTGGCCCGTCGCTGTTTATCGGCCTGCTCTCGAGTTCTGCGGCGACTGCCGGTGTCGCTGGCGCTGCGACGGACGTTGCCCAGGCGATTGGATTTGCAGCTGCCGTGCGTGTGGCGGCTGTAATTGCCGTGGTTGGGTTCGCGACGTCGCTGGTGTACGCTCGTCGCGAGTCGCACATGTCGCATTAATGTGTGCACATAGATTCTGCAGCTAGATTGAATGGCGACACCATAAACTAATGGACGTTTTGCCGAGAGGCATGAATGTTTAAAGCGCAAAGAGTGCGCGACGGGCCCCGCGAATGGGGCGATGATGCCCGAGAGGGCCAAGAAGGAGTCTCATGTCCGAGAACGAAGAGATCATGAACGAGACCGAGAACGAGACCATGGCTGCCGAGGTCGAGGCAGTCGAGACCGTGGAGACCGAAGCTGCTGAGGTTGAGGCTGCTGACGAGGTTTCCGCCGAGGAGGAGGCCGAGGTTGTCGAGGCCGCCGCTGATTACGATGACGAAGAGCTGATGGATAAGATGCAGAAGGCCGCCCGCCTGCTGCGTAGCCGTCGCTTTGCTATTTCCAAGGAGGAGGAGGCCAAGGCCGAGCGCATGGCGAACATCGAGCGCGCCATCAAGCTTCTTGACCTCAAGCCCAAGATGGAGCAGAAGGAAATGTCCGACCTGCTGGGCATGCGCCTCCGTGAGCTCGATGGCCTGATGGCCGAGGCCGAGGCTGCCGATCTGGTCGGCCGCATCGACGACGCCGAGGGCGATATGCGCAAGATCGTCGTCTTCGCTGCCGAGGATGCCGCTGAGGGCCTGGTCGAGCTTGCCAACAAGAAGGAGAAGCTCCTGCCCGAGCTTTCTTACGAGGAGGCCACCGAGCTGATGGCTGCTCTCGATAAGGTTATCGCTCCGCTCGTCGCCATGGGCCTGGACGAGGACCGCGGTCCTCGCGGCGGCCGTGACGATCGCGGTGGCCGTGGCGGCGACCGTGGCGGTCGCGGTGGCGATCGCGGTGGCCGTGGCGGCTTTGGTGACCGCGGCGGCGACCGTGGCGGTCGCGGCGGCTTTGGCGGCAACC
>CABUUD010000021.1 GCA_902494585.1 uncultured Collinsella sp.
GGCCAGGTTGTAGGCATCACGAACGTGCGTGAGGATGGCCTGATCGAACTCGTCGCCGGCAATACGGATGGACTGCGAGACGACGATGCCGCCCATGGCGATAACGGCAACCTCGGTGGTACCGCCGCCGATGTCGATGACCATGGAGCCGGTGGGTTCCTCGACGGGCAGGTCGGCGCCAATAGCAGCTGCCATAGGCTCTTCGATCAGATAGGCCTGGCGGGCACCGGCCTGGATCGTGGCCTCAAAGACAGCGCGCTTCTCGACCGACGTGACACCGGAGGGAACGCAGACGACAACACGCGGACGCGGAGTCCACGGGTAGCGCTTCTCGGACGCCTTGTCGATAAAGTAGCGAAGCATGGCCTCGGTAACATCGAAGTCGGCGATGACGCCGTCCTTCAGGGGACGAACGGCCACGATGTTGCCGGGCGTACGGCCGAGCATGCGCTTTGCCTCGATACCGACCGCCAGGATGCGCTCGTCGTTCTTGTCGATGGCGACAACGGAGGGCTCGCGAATGACGATACCCTTGCCGCGCACGGAGACAAGCGTATTTGCGGTGCCGAGGTCGATGGCAAGATCGCCCGCATAGCTACCGAAGAACATATCCATCAAAGAAAACAACGCAACTCCTGATGTGTTGGATGATTGCTGGAAAACTACTAGCTCATCATACTAGCGCAAGCCCGGCACCTCACTTGCGGTGAAGCGCCGGGCAAAGCTAAATCCCATAAGGTCACTACTGGTTGTCAGCAGCCGAGAAATCCATATCGAGCGAAGAAACGGCCCAGCCGATATGGTTGTCGGAGCGCACGAATTTGACGGTGTACTCCTGCTCGCCGCCCTTGGACAGCGATGCCTTCACCTTGGCGGTCGTCTCGGTCATGGACTGATCCATGCCCTCGACGGACACGGTGGCACCCTGCGGAATCGAGGAGATGATCATCGACTTAGCGTCCTCGGACAGGCTCGAGGCCAGGCAAGACTCGGCCTTTGCGGCGTCACCGTCGCCGGCAGCCTGGAACAGATCGGTAACGACAGACTCCTGGGACGGGAAGCCAAAGCCGCGCGTGTAGGCAAAGCCCAGACCGCCCGCGGCGATCAAAATAAGCAAAAGCAGCACGATGAAGACTTTAAGACCCGTATGGCGATGGCGACGACGGACCTTGGCCTGCTTACGATCCTGACGGTCCTGCTGGACCATCTCGGACTCGGACAGCGTAAAGAAGCCGGTGTCCGAGGGATCGGGCATAAACTGACCGGTCGCGCCCGTAGGATCGAGCGGATCGACGGCAGAAGCGTCCATCGCGGGCGCCGGAGCCGTGGCCATGGCCGTCTGGGCAGACAGCGCGGCAAGCGAATCGTGCACGCGGGCAAGCTCATCGGCCTGCTCGGAGGTGAGCTGGTAGATGCCATCGGCAGTAGCGGCGTTAAAGGCATCGAGTGCGTCGGAGGGACGGCCGGCGGCAGAAAGCGCCTGACCCATGCCGGCGTTGAGCGCACGCGTGTCGTCGCGGGGACCGGCAAAGTCGATAGCCGTGCGGTAGGTCTCCACGGCATCCGCCGGACGGCCGAGCTTAATGAAGCAACGACCGAGCTCGCCGAGTGCGGCGGCAGGAGCCGGATTGGCGCCGTCGATGGCAGCCTGACGGAAGGCGGTTCCCGCGTTGGCATAGTCGCCCGACTGGAACAGCGCGTTACCCAGGCCCAGATAGGCCTTGAACGGCGTGGCATAGGAAGCATCCTGCGTAGCGGCAGAGAAAGCCTGGGCGGCCGTCGTGTAGTCGCCCACGGCGGCGAGCGCCTTGCCGCGGTTGGTGAGCAGCGCGCCGCGCTTGCCGTAGGTGCCGTCGTTGAGGGCGGCAGCATAGGCCTCGGCAGCCTCGGCATACATGCCCAGATGCATCAAGGCGTTGCCACGAAGGTGATCGGCCTCGCCCATAATCTCATCGGGAGTCTTTGCCGCCCCAAGCATCTGGGCTGCAGCAGAAAAATCACCCGCGCGGTAAGCGGCGCGGCCCTGTTGGATCAGCTGGCTATTCAAGAAAGTCCCCTTTACTCGTGAACGATCTCGACATGGACGATCTCGTCGCCGGCACGCAGCTGCGAAATCACATCGAGACCCTCGACCGTGGTACCAAAGACGGTGTAACCGGAATCGAGGTTATGCTGGGCGCCCAGGCAGAAGTAGAACTGCGAACCCGCGGAATCGGGATCCATGGAGCGTGCCATGGCAAGGGCGCCATCGACATGGCTGTTGCGCGGATTGGTGGCAAACTCGCCCTTGATGCAGTAGCCGGGGCCACCGGTACCGGGCATGCCGTCGGGGCCCTCAAGACCGGCAGCGACGTCGGCGCCGGACATGTCGCGGGTATTGGGGTCGCCGCCCTGGATAACAAAACCGGGCACATAGCGATGGAACTTAAGGCCATCATAGAAGCCCATCGTGGAAAGCTCGCAGAAGTTCGCGACATGAATGGGAGCGCCCTCGCCGTCAAACTTGACCTTGATGGTACCCTTCGACGTCTCGATTACGGCGCACTCGTCGCCGACAAGCTGATACTCGGGCGTGTAGAGCTCTTTCTTAAAACCAAACATGTGGTTCCTTCCTCGTGCGTTTAAAGCATATTTGTACGAATTGTAGCAATAAGCACGGGCTTACATCAATTGCGCACGTAGGTTATGCCGACTATGGCGAACTAATTTTAGGAACGCTGCTGCGGCTTCCAGGAACCCACATTGGCATCGTACTGGTTCAGCGCGCTGTTGCCGCCCTGCGCGATGGGCGCCAGGATCTCGCTTTGGTGGGAACTCATCGACTCGCCATCGGGAATGGCCAGCGAGATATCCCAGCTCTGGCAGATTACGTCGACGCGCTCATACATCCACTCGGCAAGCTGCTTTAAGTGGGCGATATCGTCCGCATAGACCGTATCGTCCTGTACTTTCAGGTTGTTGAGCTCATCTTGCGTCTTTTTTATCTGGTCACGCAGGGCGTAGGCACTTTGCGACAGCTCCTGACGGGTGGACAGTGGCGTTCGAAGATAGCCGTTGTTAAAGGAATCGATGACCTCGCCGATCTGGTCCTCGTCAGCGTAGGACACGATGGTCTGATACAGACCGTCGAGCCTGGTAAAGAGCTGATCATCGGTGAGCACGGTTTCTTCCTGGACCACCTCGGCAGAATCGCCCTGCTTGGTATCGTCCTCAGTCGCCTCGCCCTTTTGACGCGTGGGAAAGGTGGTTTGTGCAGCTTGGCCAAACTGGTCGTAGAAGCCAGGCATAACACCCATGGGATCGGTCGTCACGAACCAATAGGCACCACCGCACACGACGGCAAGGACCGCGATGATAATGAGCGGCTTAGGAATATGACGCTTATGCTTGTGATAGGCGTCCTCGTCGGGGTGCACCTTGCGCTTGGGTTTTTGAGCATCGTCATGCAGGGAAACGGGCGTGGGAATATCGACCTTGGGGATACCGAAATCCTTATCGAAAGCTGGCAGCACGCAGGTCTCATTGGGGTCGGCGGCGTCCGAAAGCACCGCAGCGGCAGAGGCCGGCGCATGCGGCACCTCGGTATCGATCTGCTCTTGCGTTAGGCGCGGAAAGCCCGCCGTGCGGCCCGCTGCCAGGTCGGATGCGGCCGCGTCCTCGGAGAGGATACCCGGAGCGGGGCGTCCGCATTTGGGGCACGTACGATCATGCGGAGAAAGACGGGCACCGCAGCCCTCACAGAACACGAACTCGGTGTGCTCGGGACCATCGCCCGGACCCACATAGGCGTTGCAGTAGGGGCAGAACGAGGCGCCGTCCTCGATAGTCTTAAGGCAATGCGGGCAGATCACGGCATCCTCTTTTCGAAGCAATTCAAACAATCGAGGTTAGAGCATAACATCGCCACGGCCCCACAGGAGCAAGGCACCAATTCAACATCGCCAGGGCAGCTAATTTGGGACGGGGCTTTTTAGCTGCCCTGGCCGCCAATTGGCCAAATCGATCGCGTCATCAGCCGGGGTAGCTAAAAAAGCCCCGTCCCAAATTAGCTACCCTGTGAGGTGTGGTTACTTTTTCTTCTTGCTTGGCATCGAGACCTTAATGCCCTGGGCCGATTTGGTCACGCGGGAGCGCTTGGCGCCGGCGCTCTTCTTTTTCTTGGGCTGGGTCTGCGCCACGCCCTCGAGTGCACGGGCCTCGGCCTCGCGAACGGTGCGAGCTTCGCGGCGCTGCGCCATGTCGGCGACGACGCGCTTGGCAAAACGCTCGGCCGTCGAACCCGTCGAGCTCACCTTGCCGCCACCGCGACCCAAGCGGACGCGCACACCGCGGCCAAAACCAGTTGCGGCATGACGACGACGCGGCTTGAGCGAATCCATCATCGTGGCGAGCTTAAAGAACACCGAGCAGGTAATGACCACGATGACAGCCAAGATAACCATCTGGCCCATCGACAGGTTGGCAATAGACAGCAGCTTCGGGAATCCGATAACGCCCACCAGGATGCCGGCAACTACAAACACAAAGAGCGCCACACGTAAGGGCGTGAGGGGCTGCGAGATACGCCAGATCAGGCTGACGCTCGCCGCGCACGACGTAAGTAGGCACATCGTAGACAGCGTGAGCTGGTTAAAGCCAAACACGCGCGCCACAAAGATATCGAGCGCCGCGGCCAAAATGACCGCAATCGACGCCGGCAGTGCACGCTTGAGTACGTTGGTCAAAAACGCACCCTTCACGCGAGCATTGTTGGGCTCCAGGCCCAACACAAAGCCCGGCGCGCCGATGCAGAAGAAGTTGATGAGCGTCATCTGAATCGGCTCGAAAGGGTACGGCGGCAGCGCGATGCACAGCGCCGCCAGGCCCATCGAGAACAGCGTCTTAGTCAGGAACAGCGAAGCCGAACGCTGCAGGTTGTTGATGGAGCGACGGCCCTCGGCCACCACGGCGGGCATCGAGGCAAAGTCGTTGTCGACGAGCACGATCTCGGCCACGTTACGCGCGGCATCGGAGCCGGCCGCCATGGCCACGGAGCAGTCGGCCTCCTTGAGCGCCAGCACGTCGTTGACGCCGTCGCCCGTCATGGCCACGGTGTGCTCGCGGCGCTTGAGCGCCTGCACGAGCTCGCGCTTCTGCTGCGGGGTCACACGACCAAAGACATGGTAGCGGTCCACTGCGGCATCGAGCTTGGCCGGCGTATCGAGCGTCGTGGCGTCCACATAAGCGTCCGCCCCCGGCACGCCCACCACGCGCGCGATCGACGACACCGTACGCGGGTCGTCGCCACTGATCACGTTGAGGGTCACGCCCTGCTCGTTAAAGTAGCCGATGGTCTCGGCCGCCGAGGTACGAATCTCGTCGCGGATGGTCACAAAGCCCACGGGCTCGGCCTCGCCCACCATATCGCCATCGGGCGTAAAGCCGTCCACGCGCGCCACCACGAGCACGCGGCAGGTATCGGCAAGCTCGGCGACACGGTTCTCGACCTGCGAAAACGCACGCTCCGAAAGCACAAACTGCGCAGCGCCCATCACATAGGAGCCCTGCGCAAACGAAGCGCCACTCCACTTTTTGGAGGACGAGAACGGAATGACCGACAGCGGCTCAGACACCTCGACCGGGCGATCGGCGTAATAGTTGAGCAGCGCCTGGCAGGTCTCGTTGGCATCGGCCGAAGTCGCACGCGCCACGTTAGCCAGCGCAAAATCGAGCACCGTGGTATCGACGGGAACGGCGGCGTCGCTCTCCCCCACACCCATACCCTCGACCGGTAGCGGATAGGTACCCTCGACCTCCATGCGACCCGACGTGATGGTGCCCGTCTTGTCCAGGCACAGCACGTCGACGCGAGCGAGCGTCTCGATGCAGTAAAGCTGCTGCGCCAGCACCTTGCGGCGGGCCAGGCGCACCGTGGCGATGGCGAGCACCGACGAAGTCAGCAGCACCAGGCCTTGCGGGATCATACCCAGCAGGGCGCCCACCGTGGACAGCAGCGCCGACGAAGGCACATGACCAGCCAACAGCTCGGAGAAGCACCACGAAAGCGCGCTATCGCCCGGGGTTCCCGCGGCATCCCACAGCTCGCTCACACTCGAGGCAAACAACGCCAAACCGAGCGGGATCATGATGATGCTCGCAAAGCGCACGATGGCGTTAAGCGCGTTCATGATCTCGGAATTGACCTTTTTGACGTACTTGGCCTCGTTATTAATTTTAGCCACGTAGTTGTCGGCGCCGACATGGATCACGCGGGCGCGCAGCAAGCCCGAGTCGATAAAGCTGCCGCTCATGAGCTCGGAACCGGGCTGTTTCTTAATAAGGTCGCTCTCGCCCGTCAGCAGGCTCTCGTTCACGAGCGCCTCGCCCGAAACCACCACGGCGTCAGCGGGAATCTGGTCGCCGCGCCCCAGGCGGATGATGTCGTCGAGCACGATCTGGTCCAGGTCGAGCTCCACCTCGGCGCCGTCGCGCACCGCGATAGCCTTCTTGGAGGTCAGCAGCGTGAGCTTATCGACCATCTTCTTGGAACGCATGGACTGAATGACGCCAATGGCGGTATTGAGGAACACCACGAACAGGAACGTCAGATTCTTAAACGAACCGGTCAAAATGACCAGGAACGCCAAGATCACGTTGATCAAATTGAACAGCGTGCAGAGGTTCTCGATGATGAGCTCTTTGACCGACTTGGTCTTGAGCTCCATGTTGCGGTTGATCTTACCGGCGGCGATGCGCTCCTCGACCTCGGCGGTCGAGAGTCCGCGCTCGATATCCGTTGCTGCCATACCACGTCCCATCACGTCGCGTCGGTATAAGAAAAACCGCCCGGACCATGCGAGGTTCGGACGGTCTTACGTTCGATGGTGCCCCATGTTGGATTCGAACCAACGGCCTTCTGCTCCGGAGGCAGACGCTCTAATCCCCTGAGCTAATAGGGCCAACGTTTGGCATTATACCCAAGTGCACCACGGGCTATCAAAATAAAAGAAAAAGCTTTGCAATTCCGAGGAAGACGCGGCGCAACGGCCCACTTTAGAAGGCAAAAGCGAGTCAGATAGTATAAACTCTCATGCACCATATATACACGGCTCGCGATGCGGGCCGTTTTTGCAAAAGTTATCCATCGAGGTGAGAGGCACACCATGATTGCAATTTTAAAGCAGAGCGCCAGCGACGAGGCCGTAAGCCATATCGTCAGCTGGATTGAGAAAAAGGGTCTGAAGACCGATGTCTCGCGCGGCGAGAACGAGACGATCATCGGCCTGGTGGGCGATACGACCAAGATCGACCCGTTCCTGCTCGAGTCCATGGATGTCGTCGAGCGCGTGCAGCGCGTCTCCGAGCCGTTCAAGCGCGCCAACCGCAAGTTCCACCCCGAGGACTCCGTCATCGACTGCGGCCACGGCGTCAAGATCGGCGGCGACCAGTTCCAAGTCATCGCCGGCCCCTGCTCCGTCGAGGGCGAGAACCTCATCCGCATCGCACGCCGCGTGAAGGCCGCCGGCGCCACGATGCTGCGCGGTGGCGCCTACAAGCCCCGCACCTCCCCCTACGCCTACCAGGGCATGGGCCCCGCCGGCCTCGACCTGCTGTGCGAGGCGTCTGCCGAGCTCGACATGCCGATCGTCACCGAGATCATGGATCCACGCGACGTGCAGGTCTTCTTGGACAAGAAGATTGACGTCATGCAGATCGGCGCCCGCAACGCCCAGAACTTCCCCCTGCTCAAGGAGGTCGGCAAGACCCAGACCCCGATTCTACTCAAGCGCGGCATGTCCGGCACGATCGACGAGCTGCTTATGGCAGCCGAGTACATCATGAGCGAGGGCAACGACAACGTCATCCTGTGCGAGCGCGGTATCCGCACCTTCGAGACCCGCACCCGCAATACCTTCGACCTCAACGCCGTGCCGGTGCTGCACCACCTGTCGCACCTGCCCGTCGTCGCCGACCCCAGCCACGCCACCGGCTACACCCGCTACGTTGAGCCCATGGCGCTCGCCGCGACCGCCTGCGGTGCCAACGGCTTGGAGATCGAGGTCCACGACGAGCCGAGCCGCGCCTGGTCCGACGGCGCCCAGGCCCTCACCCCCGATCAGTTCGACGACACCATGCGCCGCATCCGAGCCATCCGCGAGGTTGTCTGCCAAGAGACCATGGAGTAGCCCATGGGTACGGTGAGAAACGCGCGTGTTAACCAGGGCGGCCCCAAGTGCGCCGGCATCGTCGGCCTTGGCCTCATCGGCGGTAGCTTTGCCCGCGGCTATGCACAGGCGGGCGTCCGCGTGCTGGCCTGGGACCCCGATGACGATGTCATGACGGCCGCCAGCATGGGCACTGCCGTCGGGGAGCTCAACGACGAGACGCTCGGCGAGTGCGACATCATCGTGCTGGCCTGTTACCCCGAAGCCTGCATCGAGTGGCTCGAGGCGCACGCCCAGGCACTCGCCGACGCCACCGATACCGAGGCCATCATGGGCCCCGTGGTGATCGACACGGTGGGCGTCAAGGGCATTGTGTGTGAGCGGGCCTTTGAGCTCGCACGCGAGCACGGCTTTTACTTTGTGGGTGCGCACCCCATGGCGGGCACACAGTACTCGGGCTATGCGCACTCCCGCGCCGACCTGTTCCAGGGCGCCCCGCTCGTGCTCGTGCCACCCGCGGTAGACGATGCCCTTAAGCTGGAGCTTTTGGGCCAGGTGCGCGAGATGGTGCGCCCCTTGGGCTTTGGCAAGTTCAGCGTGACCAGCGCCGCCGAACACGACCGCGTCATCGCCTTCACGAGCCAGCTTGCGCACGTGGTATCCAACGCCTACGTCAAGAGCCCCACCGCCCAGGTCCACCACGGCTTTTCGGCCGGAAGCTACCGCGATCTCACCCGCGTGGCGCACCTCAATCCTCAGATGTGGTCCGAGCTTATGATCGACGACGCCGATGCGCTCGCCTTCGAGATCGACCATCTTATCGAATCGCTCGGCGCCTACAGCCGCGCCCTTAAGGACCGCGACCAGCGCTATCTGGAGAATCTCCTTGCCGAGGGCGACCGCATCAAGCGCGCGCTCGACGACGAGGCCTCCCACTAGACCACCTATCACGCCAGGTCGAAAGGACCGAAGCTTATGGCGATTACCATCGATATCGACACCGCACGCCCCTACCAGGTGCATGTTGGCACGTTTTTGCTGGAGCAGGCGGGGCCGCTCGTGCGCGCCACTGCCGGCGGCACCAAGGCCGTCATCGTGACGGACACCAACGTGGGCCCGCTCTACCAGATGCCCGTTAAGCAGAGCCTGGAGGCGTCAGGCTACGAGGTGAGCATCTGCACCTTCGAGGCCGGCGAGGCCCATAAGCGCGCCGAGACCTACGTTGCCATTCTTGAGTTTGTGGCCGAGCACGAGCTTTCGCGCTCCGATGTGATCGTGGCGCTTGGCGGCGGCGTCGTGGGCGACGTTGCCGGCTTTGTGGCCGCCACCTACATGCGCGGCTGCAAGTTTGTGCAGATCCCGACGAGCCTGCTCGCCATGGTTGATTCGTCGGTGGGCGGCAAGACCGCCATCGACCTGGCTGCCGGCAAGAACTTGGCCGGCGCCTTTTGGCAGCCGAGCGTAGTAATCGCCGACGTGGGGTGCCTGGCCACCCTCACGCCCGAGCAGTTCGCCGACGGCTGCGGAGAGGTCGTCAAGCACGCCGTGATCGCCGACCCGGAGCTTTTCGCCGAGCTGGAGAAGACTCCGCTCACGCTGGAGCTACTCAACCGCGATGTGGCCCGCGTAGCACTCATCATCGCCCGCAATATCGACATCAAGCGCGCCGTCGTCGTCGCCGACGAGTGCGAAACCAACCAGCGCAAGCTGCTCAACTTTGGACACAGCGCCGGACACGCCGTCGAAGCCTGCGAGAATTTTGAGCTGGGGCACGGCAACTGCGTGTCAATCGGTATGGGCATCATCACGCGCGCCGCGGCCTTGCACGGCATTTGCGACGCCGAACTTCCCGCTCGCATCGAGGAGCTCTGCGCGCGCCACGGCCTCAAGACCCGCTGCGAGCTTTCGGCCGACGCCGTCTTTGCCGAGGCACTCCACGACAAAAAGCGCGCCGGTGACACTATCGACCTGGTAATTCCGCACGACATTGGCCGTTGCAGCATCGACCGCACGCCGCTTTCCACTTTCCACGAACTCATTGCCGAGGGCCTCGGCCAGAAGGGAGACGCATTCGCATGCTAGCCCGCATCACCCCGTCCCCGCTTAAGGGCACCGTTCCCGCCATCGCGTCCAAGTCGATGGCGCATCGCCTGATCATCTGCGCCGCGCTTGCCAACGGCGAGACGCACGTTACCTGCAACACCACCTGCGCCGACATCGAGGCTACGGTGCGTTGCCTTACGGCACTGGGCGCTCGCATCGAGACCGTCGAGGATGGCTTCCAGGTCCATCCCACTATGAAGAGTATTGAGTTTGGCCTGCTCAAGGCACTTGCCGGCGGCACGCTCGACTGCGGCGAGAGTGGCTCCACGCTCCGCTTTATGTTGCCCGTCGCCTGCGCGCTGGGCGCAGAGGCCACCTTTGTGGGCCAGGGTCGTCTGGGCGCACGCCCGCTCTCCCCGCTCTCGGACGAGATCATCGCCGCCGGCTGCGACCTACAGGGTCTGGGCGGTTTTCCGCTCAAGACGAGCGGCCGCATGCGCCCGGGCACCTTTGTGCTGCCGGGCAACGTAAGCTCGCAGTACATCTCGGGCCTGCTGCTGGCAGCCCCGTTGCTCGCCCAGCCCTCCTGTGTGCAGGTGACCGGCCTCATTGAGAGCCGCCCCTACATCAACCTAACGATCCAGGCCATGAAGGCCTTTGGCGTTGAGGTCAACGTCGAGCGCATTCCCGCCAAGGACGGTCAGCCCGAGGTCACGAACTTCCGCGTGAGCAGTGGCTCGTATCGCACGCCCGGCAACGTGGCCGTCGAGGGCGACTGGTCCAACGCTGCCTTTTGGCTGTGCGCCGGCGCCATCGGCTCCGACCCCATCACCGTGGAGGGTGTGTCGCTGAGCTCCGCACAGGGCGACCGCAACGTGCTTGCTGCGCTTTCGCGCTTTGGCGCCCGCATCGTGCGCTCCACCAACGCCGCCACCGTGCAGTCCGACAAGCTCGCCGGCTTTGAGATGAGTGCCCACGACATTCCCGACCTGGTACCCGTTATCTCGGCCGTGGCCTCGCTGGCACAGGGCCGCACCTTTATCCGCGATTGCGCCCGTCTGCGTATCAAGGAATCCGACCGCCTGGTCACCACCACCCGCGAGCTCACCGCGCTTGGCGCGCAGGTGCGCATTGCCGGCGATGACCTCATCATCAAGGGTGTCGATGCCTTCACCGGCGGCGAGGTCGATTCGCACAACGACCACCGCATCGCCATGATGGCCGCCATCGCCGCGAGCCGCGCCACCGGCGAGGTCGTGATCCACGGCGCCGAGGCCGTCAACAAGTCCTATCCCGATTTCTTCGACCACTACCGCCTGCTGGGCGGTAAGGTCACGCTCGAGGAGGAATAGCATGTCCTCGACCTTTGGCAACGTCTTGCATCTGAGTATCTTTGGCCAGTCGCACTCCCCCGCTATCGGCTGCTCGCTCGACGGCATTCCTGCCGGTATTGCCGTTGACCAGGAGCAGCTGCAGGCCTTTTTGGACCGTCGTGCCCCCGGTCGCGACGAGACCGCAACCAAGCGCCACGAGGCCGACGCCGCGCATATCATTGCCGGCGTGGTCGATGGACATACCACCGGCGCGCCCATTGCCGCGATTATCGAGAACACCAACACGCGCTCCAATGATTACTCCGAGCTGCGCTGCAAGCCCCGTCCCGGACATGCGGACTTCCCCGCGCGCGTGAAGTATCACAACATGCACGATGTTGCTGGTGGCGGGCATTTTTCCGGCCGCCTAACGGCACCCTTATGCATCGCCGGCGGCATTGCGCTACAGGCACTCGAGGCCCGCGGCATTCAGGTCATGGCGCACGTCGCGCAGATCGGCGGCATCTCCGACCTGCCGATGGACGATATGGTCTATCGAGAGGCCGACCGCAAGGCGATCCTTACGAACGACCTGCCGTGCATTGACGCCGCCGCAGCCGGCCGCATGCGCGAGGAGATTCTGGCCGCGCGCGATGAACTCGACAGCATCGGCGGCATCGTGGAGTGCGGCATTTACGGGCTTCCCACGGGCATCGGCGACCCCATGTTCGACGGCATCGAGAACCGCATCGCGCAAATCGCGTTTGGCATTCCCGCCGTAAAGGGCGTGGAGTTTGGCATGGGCTTTGCCGTGGCCGCCATGCGCGGCAGCGAGAACAACGATCCGTATCGCATCGATGCCGAGACCGGCGAGATCGAAGTCGAGTCCAATAACGCCGGCGGCATCCTGGGCGGTATTTCGACCGGCGCGCCCGTCATGTGGCGCATGGCCGTAAAGCCGACGCCCTCAATTGGCCGCGAGCAGCAGACCGTAGACATGGACGCCATGGAAAATGCCGAGCTCTCGGTCCACGGCCGTCACGATCCCTGCATCGTCCCCCGAGCCGTCCCCGTAGCCGAGGCAGCCGCGGCGCTCGCCATCTGGGACGCCCTCCTCGAGGACGCCGCCCAGCGCTAACCAGCCCACCCCGGGCAATGATTCACGAAAGGGGTCCCTATGGACCTTGCTGACATCCGCCAGGCCATCGATGGCATCGACACCACGCTCCTCAACAGCTTTATCGAGCGCATGGACATTGCCACCGAAGTCGCCAAGTCAAAAATCGAGATGGGCAAGGCCGTCTTCGACCCCGCCCGCGAGCGCTCCAAGCTCAACAACCTCGCCAGCCGCGCGCCCGAGCGCTACGAGGCGCAGACCATCACCCTGTTCCGTCTCCTCATGAGCATGAGCAAGGCCGAGCAGCAGCGCTACATCAACGAGCTCAAGGGCATCACTGTTTCGCAAAAGGCCCACGCGACGGCTGCAGCCTCCGACACGCCCTTCCCTCAAACTGCCACCGTCGCTTGCCAGGGCGTTGAGGGTGCTTACAGTCAAATCGCCGCGTGTAAGCTCTTCGACGTGCCCGATATCGCGTTCTTCGAGACCTTCGAAGGTGTCATGCGCGCTGTACGCGACGGCTTCTGCGAATTTGGCGTACTGCCCATCGAAAACTCCACCGCCGGCTCGGTCAACGCCGTCTACGACCTGCTCGCCCAGTTCGACTTCCACATCGTGCGCTCGCTTCGCCTCAAGATCGACCACAACTTGCTCGTCAAGCCCGGCACCAAGCTCGCCGACGTGCGCGAGGTCTACAGCCACGGCCAAGCCATTGCCCAGTGTGCCGGCTTTATCGAGTCCCACGACCTGCACGCCACCAAGTACCCAAACACGGCCATGTCGGCCGAGATGGTCGCCAACTCCGAGCGCACCGACGTCGCCGCCATCGCCTCGCGCAGCTGTGCCACGCTGTATGGCCTCGAGGTGCTGGAGCCCAATATCCAAGACTCGGACAACAACTACACACGCTTTGTCGTCATCAGCCGCGAGCCGCGCGTCTACCCCGGCGCTAACCGCACCTCGCTCATGATCACTACGGCCAACGAGCCGGGCGCACTCTATCGCGTACTCGAGCGCTTCTACGCACTCAACATCAACCTCATCAAGCTCGAGAGCCGCCCCATCCCCGGGCACGACTTTGAGTTTATGTTCTACTTCGATCTGGACTGTCCCTTTGGCAGCAAAGCCCTCGACGACTTGCTCGATTCCGTCGACGACGTATGCGAGAGCTTTACCTACTTTGGCAGCTACACGGAGGTGCTCTAGATGACCGATACCGCCGCAACCCGTCCCTACGGCGTGCTGGGCCGCGTGCTGGGCCACAGCTACACCCCGACCATCTACAAAGAACTCGCTGGGCTCGAGTACGTGCGTTTTGAGCGCGAGCCCGAGGACCTCGCGGCCTTTATGACGGGCGACGAGTGGGAGGGCACCAACGTGACCATCCCCTACAAGCGCGCCGTCATGGAATATCTCGACGAGCTGAGTCCACTGGCCGAGCGCATGGGCAACGTCAACACCATCACGCGCCTGTCCGACGGCCGCCTGCGCGGCGACAACACCGACTACTTCGGTTTTCAGTGCCTGGTCGAGGAGTTGGGCGTAGAGGTTGCCGGAAAGAAGGCTCTCGTGCTCGGAGCTACTGGCGGCGCCGGCACCACGGCAAGTATGGTGCTGGGAGACCTGGGCGCCGTCGTCGTACCCGTGGGTCGCACGAGCGAGGTCAACTACGGCAACATCGCGCAGCAATCCGATGCCGCCCTGCTCGTCAACTGCACGCCTGCCGGCATGTTCCCCCACTGCCCCGACGCGCCTTGCACACTCGAAGGGCTCGATGCGCTCGAAGGCGATATCGACATTGTCTACAACCCTGCCCGCACGGGCCTGATGCTCGAGGCCGAGCGCCGCGGTATCCCTTGCATCAGCGGTCTGCTCATGCTTGTGGCACAGGCGGCACAGGCCGTTGAGCGCTATACCGGCCAGGTCACCCCGCGCGAACGCATCCTGGACGTAACGGAGCGCCTGTCGCGCCGCGAACAGAACATCGCGCTGATCGGCATGCCGGGTTCGGGTAAGACCCGCGTGGGTGAGCAGATTGCCCTGCGCACGGGGCGAGAGCACATCGACCTGGACCGCGCCCTCGAGGAACGCCTAGGCATGCCCTGTGCCGACTATATCGTCGAGCGCGGCGAGGCGGCCTTCCGCGAGCAGGAGACGGCGGCGCTGTCCGACATCTCCAAGCGTAGCGGCCTGGTACTCTCCACCGGCGGCGGCGTGGTCACGCGGGACGAGAACTATCCGCTGCTGCACCAAAACAGTCAGATCGTGATGCTCAACCGCAAGCTCGACGAGCTCGCCCACAAGGGCCGCCCCATCACCGCGCGCGACGGCATCGATAAGCTGGCCGAACAGCGCATGCCACGCTACCGCGCCTGGGCCGACTACATCATCGACTCACGCGACTGCGCCGCCAACACCGCCCAGGCCCTCCTCGACACCCTCCCACCCGCTCTCTAACCAAAACCACCACAAAGGGGACAGGCACCTTTGTGGTGGTTTTCCAACCGCAAAGGAAGCAACCATGAAAGCACTCGTCATTAACGGCCCCAACCTCAACATGCTCGGCATTCGCGAGCCGGGCATCTACGGCAGCGATAACTACGACCGCCTGGTCCAGATATGCCAGGAGGCAGGTGCCGCGCAGGGCTTTGACGAGGTCGAGGTCTTCCAGTCCAACCATGAGGGCAACATCGTCGACAAGATCCAGGAGGCCTACGGCAAGGTCGACGGCATCGTCATCAATCCGGCGGCCTACACGCACACGAGCGTGGCGATCCTCGATGCCCTCAAGGCCGTCGCCATCCCCGCCGTCGAGGTCCACATCAGCGCCGTCGAGACCCGCGAAGACTTCCGCCAGGTGAGCTATGCACGCCTAGCTTGCTTCGCCACCATCACCGGAGAGGGCCTCCAAGGCTACGCTCACGCGCTGGAGCTGCTGAGGGAGCATCTCGAAAAGTAGCCTCGCGAGCAAATCCATCAACGCGATTCACACGCTAATAATGCCAGCGCCGGCAGCAGCGACCTCGCTGCTGCCGGCATTTTATTACTGGCATATAATCGTTGCAGTCACACAACGTCTGGAGACCCACATGCTGAGCATTCACCTGGGAGATTACCCCGGTTCCATCTACGATACCGAAACCTATTTTAGGAACTCATACTTGGACTCATGGTTCGAAGATCCTATGGCCGCACAGATTATTAAAAGCGTGGACGGATCAGAGCTCATCGGTCCCCACAACATCGTAAGCAAGCAGCTGGGCTCAATCACTCCACTCGAACTGTCCGGCGGCGTTAAGACGCTGCTGCTGGTACGCAATATCCCAAACATGGTGTTCAACGCATCCACCTGCGGAGACAATTGTGCCCGCTGGCTGCTCAAAATTGGCAAAGAACAGGATGTGCTGGTAACCCTTTACCACATCATGAAGTTCCCCTGGAAGCGTTTTGAGATTCGTATCAATAACGACGGCCGCATCGTCAGGAACATGCAGGAGTTTGTCGGTGCCACGAATGACTTTTTGGATGTTGATGAGTAATGAAGGGAACGCATACCGTTGTCGTAGAGCGTGCAAAGGTCAAATACACACTCACGTTTAAGCGCAATATTTCCTTTATACGCGGCAACAGCGGCACGGGCAAAACGACGCTCATCTCGATGATTCGCGACTACAACGACCGAGGACCGGAAAGCGGCGTTACGCTCAGCTGCAACGTGCCTTGCGAAACACTTTCCGGCAGACGCTGGGAGCGCGAGCTGTCGATCATCGAAGATTCAATTGTCTTTCTAGATGAGGGCAACGAGTTTATCTACTCAAAGGACTTCGCCAAAGCCGTCAACGGATCATCCAACTATTATGTTCTGATATCTCGTCGCGATGCCAACGAGCTCCCCTACAGCGTTGATGAGATCCTGAAGTTAGTCAACACGACAAGTAAAACAATCAATGGCCGCAAGAGCGACAGACGCTTCTACTCGGTGACCAAGCCGCTATATGACCACACGGCAAGTATGCTGTATCAGGATCTAAATGTTGGATTCGAGGTACCCGACGCCGTAGTTGTCGAAGATAGCAAATCTGGCTATCAATTCTACAACGCTCTTTGCAACCGGCTCGGGATCCCCTGCTATACCGCCACCGGCGTAGCAAATCTAAAGCGGACAATTCACGAATGCCCCGAGCAAAACGTTCTTGCCATTGGAGACGGCGCAGCGTTTGGTCCCTACATCGAAAAGGTGCTCGGACAGCGCGTTTACAAGAACGTTCGCTTGTTCCTCCCGGAATCATTTGAGTGGACACTTCTGCAATCTGGCCTCATTCCCAGTAACGACATTCCAAAAATCCTCAAGGATCCTTCGAGCTATATCGAAAGCCGCAAGTACCTAAGTTGGGAGCGATTCTTCACCGACGTATTGATCAAGTACTCGACAGACACTCGCTACGCCTACAGAAAGGCAAAGCTCAATGAGCAGTACCTGAGGCCGCAGGCGATGAATGCAGTTGCAAACGTCTTGCCCGAGTGCCTGAAGGCAGACTAGATACAGCGGGGAGGGCCAAGTTGGTCCTCCCCGCTTTTGTTACGCCTTCTTGATCACGTACGCCAATCCAATATCGCAGGCACAGCGTACGATTGACGCGAAGAACCACGATGCTGGCAGCGTCATAAGCAGAGGCATGGTCTGCCAAGGAATAAACCAATCGACCGCGTGGATTGCAAAGATGGCAAGACTGGCCTGTCCGCAGAACACGAGCGCTCGCTCAAAGGACCCCAAAACCGGCACGCCTTTCAGCTTCTCCAACGCCATCGAAACCCAGCACACGCAGTAACTGCCGGCAAGAGCGGCAACTGTCGCAACCACAAACCCATCCACGCGGCGGCTCGAAAGCTCAAGCCCACTCAGCGCGGCAAGGACAAGCCAAGCAACATCGGCTCCAATAAACAGCAGAGGCTTGCTCACGCTCGGCTCCAGCCCCCTTTGGCGCGCCGTATAACCAATCCACATCAGCAGCACAATAGCAGCTCACGCCACGGCTTCGGCCTAAACGTATACCCGGCAAGAATAAAGAACACCGGCATGTGAAAAAGCCCAGACCACCAAGCGGTCCGGGCTTAATAAACGATGGTGCTCCATGGCGGATTCGAACCGTCGACCTTGGGATTAGAAGTCCCCTGCTCTATCCAACTGAGCTAATGGAGCAAATAACCGCACGCCCAAGCAAGCGCAAGCCTGTCAGGCGCAAATAATTATAACCTAGTTGAACTGCTCGCGGTACGCCTTGCAGACCTCATCGACCGGGCCGTCCATGCGAAGGTCACCCTTCTCAATCCAAACGGCGCGCTGGCAGATGCGCTCAACCTGCTCCATGGAGTGCGAAACGAACAGAACCGTCACGTCACCGCTCTGGATAAAGTGCTGGATGCGGGCCTCACACTTTTGCTGGAAGAACACATCACCGACGGACAGCGTCTCGTCAACGATCAGAATATCGGGCTCGGTAATCGTCGCGATTGCAAAGGCGATACGCGCCACCATGCCCGAGGAGAAGTTCTTAAGCGGCATATCGACAAAGTTCTGCAGCTCAGCGAACTCGATAATGCCGTCAAAGTTGGCGTCGATGAACTCCTTGGTATAGCCGAGCAGGGCGCCGTTCAGATAGATGTTCTCGCGGGCGGTCAGCTCGGGGTCAAAGCCGGCACCAAGCTCAATCAACGGCGCGATGTTACCGTGCACCTTAACGCTGCCCTCACTGGGCTCAAGCACGCCAGCGATGATCTTGAGCATCGTAGACTTGCCGGAACCATTGGTGCCAACAAGACCCACAACCTCGCCGCGATGAATATCGAACGAGATGTGCTTAAGCGCTCTAAACTCCTCAAAGAACAGCTCGTGCTTGGCAAGCTTAATGAAGTACTCCTTGAGGTTGGTCAGCGACTCGGACGCCATGTTAAAGATCATGGTGACGTCGTCGACCTCGACAGCCAGAGGCTGCTCGCTGTAATCAACAACAGATTCAGTCATCACAGCACTCCTTAGATGTAGAGGATGAACTTGCGCTCGGACTTATGGAACACGGTGTAGCCAATAACAAGCGCAAGAACCGCCCAAGCGACGCACATACCAAACGTCATAAGCGAGGGCGTAGTCTGGAACAGGAAGATATCGCGCATAAACTGCAGGTAGTTATACATGGGGTTCGCATAGACCAGAATGCGCACGAGATGCGGCATTTGCGCAACGAAGTCGGTCGTCCAGAAAATAGGCGTGATGTAAGTCCATGCCGTAATGACGACGCTCCACAGATGCATGACATCGCGGAAGAAGACCGTGAGGGCGGAGAGCATCATGCCCAGGCCCATGCAGAAGCACATAAGCAGCAGTAGGCAGACCGGCAACAGAATCAGGTGCCAAGAAGGCATGACGTGGAACCACAGCATAACGATGGCAACGGCGACCAGCGAGAAGGCAAAGTTAACCAGCGAGAAGAGCACCTTCTGTACTGGGAAGACCCAGCGGTGCACCTTAACCTTCTTGAGCAGCGGGGCAGCACCCACGATCGACGTCAGGGCCTGGTTCGTGGACTCGGACATGACGGCAAAGGTGACGTTACCCACGATCAAGTACAGCGGGTACATCTCGGGCGTAATTGAGCCATTGCGGCCCTGGGCGAAAATCGTCGAGAACACGATGGCCATGACGATCATCATCAGCAGCGGGTTGAGCACCGACCATGCGACGCCCAGAACGCTACGGCGATACTTGATCTTAAAATCCTTGGTAACCAGCTGACGAAGGATAAACGCGTCCTTCTCAAATTCGTTCTTAGCAAACGTCGCAGGCAGACTGCGAGTTTCTTGTTGCTTTGTCTGATCCGACACGGATGCAACTCCTTTACTCGTAATCGTTGACAAACGAACAGTATAGACCCGACGGCCATGCAAACGATTCGCGCAACAAAACTGGAGAACTAACCCACATCTTAGGATGCCAAGCCCAAACGGCTATACTTTCAAAGGATTGAACGTATAAGGAGCATTGAGTGAATTCTGATTCCATCGCCGTCATCATCCCCTGCTACAACGAAGCGCCCACGATCGGCAAAGTCATCGACGACTTTCACCGCGAGCTTCCGCAGGCGACGGTCTATGTCTATGACAACAACTCGTCGGACGATACCTCACGCATCGCCACCGAGCACGGCGCCACAGTCCGCTTTGAGCCTCGTCAGGGAAAGGGCAACGTGTGCCGCCAGATGTTTCGCGATATCGACGCCGATTGCTACCTGATGGTCGACGGAGACGACACCTACCCCGCCGAGGCGGCCAAAGCCCTCTGCGAGCCCATCCTCAACGGCACGACCGATATGACCGTAGGCGATCGCCTTTCAAACGGCACCTACGCCGAGGAAAACAAGCGCGCCTTCCACGGCTTTGGCAACAATCTGGTCCGCGCCATGATCAAGTGGATCTATGGTTACAGCTTCGATGACGTCATGACCGGCTACCGCGCCATGAGCCGCCCGTTCGTTAAAACCTTCCCCGTGCTTTCCGAGGGCTTTCAGATCGAAACCGAGCTCTCGATTCACGCCGTCGACCACCGCTGGCGCATCAAAGATGTACCCATCGAGTACCGAGACCGTCCAGAAGGCTCCGAGTCCAAGCTCAATACCGTGAGCGACGGCATTAAAGTCGTTGCGATGATTGGCACGCTGTTCAAGGACTACCGCCCGCTGAAGTTCTTCAGCCTCGTCGCGCTTCTGTTTGCGGTGATCGGCCTCGCCCTGGGCATGCCCATAGTTGTCGAGTATTTCCAGACCGGCCTCGTTCCGCGCTTCCCCACCGCTATGCTCGCCGCGTCGTTTATGTTCCTATGCAGCCTGAGCCTTGCAACCGGATTCATCCTGGATTCTGTAGCAAAGGTCGAAAAAAAGCAGTGGGAGGTCAACGTGTACAGCAAATACGCCTACGACGACCAGCCCGGCCACCCTACTTCCAATCCAAACGAGAGGTAAACCACCATGCCGCTCTTTTCCATTGTCGTGCCGTGCTACAACGAGCAGGAATCGCTTCCGATCTTTCTTAAAGAGCTCGATGGCGTCGTTCGCATCATGACCCAGCAAGACCCCTGCATCTCCTTTGAAGCCGTCCTCATCGACGATGGCTCGGCGGACAAAACGCTCGACGTCATGAAGGCGGAAGCCGCGGCGGTGCATCCATACGCCATCCACTGGCACTCTTTCTCGCGCAACTTTGGCAAAGAGGCAGCACTGTTTGCCGGGCTCCAGCATGCAAAGGGTGGCTATGTCGCCACCATGGATGCCGACATGCAGGACCCGCCCTCACTCCTGCCGCAGATGTACGAGATCTTGCAAACCGAAGACTACGACAACGTCGCTACGCGCAGGACCACCCGCAAAGGCGAGCCTCCCATCAGGTCGCTCTTCGCCCGCATGTTCTACAAGATCATCAACCGCATTTCCAATGCGGACATCGTCGACGGCGCACGCGACTTTAGGCTCATGAAGCGCCCCATGGTTAACGCCATCGTCTCCATGGGCGAATATAACCGATTCTCCAAGGGCATTTACGGCTGGGTCGGCTTCAAGACCAAATGGCTCCCCTACGTAAACGTCAACCGCGTCGCAGGCGAGACCAAATGGAGCTTTTGGTCGCTACTCATCTACTCCATCGACGGCATCGTCGCGTTTTCCACGGCGCCGCTCTCCCTCGCCGCTCTCACGGGTATCGTTTTCTGCCTCATCGCCATTCTGGGATTCATCGTCATCCTGGTCAAAACACTCGTTTGGGGTGACCCCGTCGGCGGATGGCCGTCGCTCGCCTGCCTCATAACGCTGTTCGGCGGCATGCAGCTTCTGTGCTTAGGAATCATCGGTGAATACTTGGCAAAAGCCTACTTGGAAACCAAACGACGTCCCATCTATATCATTCGAGAATCCAACGAGGAATCTGATGACACGGTCCAATAAATTTACGTTCATGAATGTAGCATTCTATGCTGCTTGCTTTGCGTTTACCGTCACGCTCTTTGTCGCACTTGCAGCGGCGGGGCATGTCTACCCCTTTGGCGACAACTCGTTTCTCGTTAGCGATCTTAAGTACCAGTACATCGACTTCTTTGCTTGGTTCCGGCGCGTCCTTTTGGGCGAGGAGAATCTTCGCTACTCCTTTTCTCAGGGACTGGGCATGAACACGTGGGGGCTCTATAGCTACTATCTCGCCAGCCCCTTTAACCTGCTCTGCGTACTGTTTCCCCAAGACAAGCTGACGCTCTTTGTGTTTGTTATCACCGCGCTCAAGCTCGGCTGCGTCCACA
>CABUUD010000022.1 GCA_902494585.1 uncultured Collinsella sp.
CCATAGCCTGCGCTGCCGGCGTAGCCGCCGCCATAGGGCGAAGCCGTAGGAGCGCCGGCGAAGGGGTTGCCCGAGCGCATGGCGTCGTAGCGCGCACGCTTCTGCTCGTCCGAAAGCACGGCGTAGGCCTCGGAAACCTCTTTAAACTTTTCCTCGGCATCAGGTTCTTTGTTGACGTCCGGATGGAGCTTGCGGGCCTTTTGCTGGAAGGCCTTCTGTATATCACGCGAGGTGGCGTCCTTGGAGACACCCAAAATCTCGTAGTAATCTTTTTCGTTCATCGTCGCCATGCGCGGCAACCTCCTGCTCACAGCAGCGTATATATTGCGGTAATTCTACCCGAGCGGCCTAAGCTAGACCCCAAAACAGCTCGAACAGCACATTTCCATCGAGCCAGCCCAAGTGGGTGGGCGCTAAACGGGCGTGGGCACGACCTGCGATAACGTCTTTCGAGGCGACGCACCCCGCATGCCCCTCGACATAATCGGGCACCCAAGTGGCAAGACCCAACTCGAGCGCACGGTCACAGGCCGCCGCCAGCTCGTCTGCAGCGATCACGCTTGCCGAGCGAACCAACAGATCGGGCCCAATGCCACGCGTCATGCGGCAGGCGAGCATCAAATCCTCGGCCGCAGCCTCGCGCTGCGACAGATACTCGGCATCAAACGTCATCGCGGCATCGTCGCGTTGCACCAAGCGCACGCGATACGCATCGCCGCGAGCAGGCACGTCGGGAAACAACCCGGCCAGGCGATCGAAATCCTCGGCGTCGAGCATACCGGCGGCAGAGCGACCCAAGCCCAGATAGCCCTGTCCGGTCCAATAGGCAATGTTGTGGTCACACTCATGGCCGTCGAGCGCGTAGCTTGCCACCTCATACGAGTGATAGCCGGCCGCGCCCAGGCACTCACGCGCCGCATCCATGCATGCAGCCTGAAAATCCTCGTCGGGCTCGAGCGACTCGTCGTGACACGCCATACGGTAGAGCGGCGTGCCTTCCTCGAGCGTGAGCGGGTACACAGACACATGATGCGGCGCCGCCGCCAACACGCCATCGAGCGTGCGCTGCCAGCTTACGGCGGTCTGCCCGGGAAGGCCACACATCAGGTCGCAGGACACATCAAGCCCTGCGTCCTTAACCGTCGTGATGGCAGCGAGCGCCCGATCGGCATCGTGAATACGGCCAATCGCAGCAAGCTCGGCGTTATCGAGCGTTTGCACGCCCAGAGAGACGCGTGTGACACCAACCTCGGCAAGCGCAGTGGCAAGCTCGGCGGTCAGCGACTCAGGATTGGCCTCGCAGGTAAACTCAACGGGCTTACACCACGCAGAGATACGCCGGGCAAGTTCTACCAGACGCTCCCCCGCCAGCGACGGCGTGCCGCCGCCAACATAGACGGTGCGGATCTGTGCAAGCGCACCTGCGTCGCCAAAGGCATCGAGGCGCGCATACAGCTGCCCAAAATAAGTATCGAGCGCAGCGCTCAGGTCGCACGGAGCAATACTGCGCGAGTCAAAGTCGCAGTACCGGCACTTTTGGGCGCAAAACGGCACATGCACGTACAGCGCGGTAACGGCCACCGTTAGGCCTCCAGCGGAAGAGCGGGCACCGACTCGCCGGCGGCAAGTGCGGCCTCGCAGGCCACCACATCGCGCTCGATATCATCGACCAATGCCATGAACTCCTCGTATGTGGAGCAACGCACCACCTGGGCGCGCCAGGCCGCAGCATGGGGCATGCCCTTTAGATACCAGCTCGCGTACGTACGTGCACGCGACATGAGCGGCAACAGCTCGTGCGTGAGCGTCAGGTGCTCGCGCAGGGCATCCAGGCGCTCGACGGAGCTGCGCACCGACACCGGTATGCCATCGAGCGCAAGGGCGCGGGCATCGCCGAACACCCAGGGATTGCCATAGATACCGCGCGCGATGAACACGGCGCTGGCGCCGGAGTTGCGCAGATGCTCCGCGGCATCCTCGGCGCAGAACACGTCGCCCGAACCGATCACGGGAATCTCGACGGCGTCGGCCACCTCATCGACGACCGACCAATCGGCCTGGCCCGTATAGAGCTGCGTGGCACAGCGACCATGTACCGCCACCGCAGCGGCCCCTGCCCCCTCGAGCATCTGGGCAAACGTCGCGGCATTGCGGTCTTCGGCGTAAAAGCCCTTGCGAATCTTGACGGTCACGGGCACGTGCGCCGCGCCCACCGCCGCCTCGACGATCTTCTCGGCCAGGTCGGGCGTGCGCATAAGCGCCGAGCCCTCGCCCTTGGTAACGACCTTGCGAGCCGGGCAGGCCATGTTGATGTCGATCAGCGACAGGCGATCGCCCACACGTTCCTCGACGGCAGCGACAGCGCTCGCAAACTGATCGGGCTTGGAGCCAAAGAGCTGCACGCAGATCTGCTGTTCCTCATCGGCCGGCAGCACCAGGCGCCAGGTCTTATTGCTGGCATAGGCTAGGCCTGCGACGCTTACCATCTCGCTGTAGGCAAGATGGGCACCGCGGCGGCGGCACATGATGCGATAGGCGGGATCGGTCACGCCGGCCATGGGAGCCATAAGGAACGGCTGCTCGGCATAGGCACCCAGCAGCCGCGTACTGTATTCAGAAAGCGCCATGGACCTACTCGTCCACCTTGAGGATCGCCATAAAGGCCTCCTGCGGGACCTCAACCGAACCGATGGCCTTCATGCGCTTCTTGCCCTCTTTCTGCTTCTCGAGCAGCTTGCGCTTACGCGAGATATCGCCGCCGTAACACTTAGCCAGCACGTCCTTGCGGCGCGCCTTGACGGTAGAGCGGGCGATGATCTTGTTGCCGATGGCGCCCTGAATAGGCACCTCGAACAGCTGGCGCGGGATGATTTCCTTGAGCTTGTCACACAGGCCGCGGGCCAGGCCATAGGCTTTGTCCTTGTGCACGATAAACGAAAGCGCGTCCACCTCGTCGCCCGAAAGCAAAATATCGAGCTTAACGAGCTCGGAGGGACGGTACTCGTTGAACTCGTAGTCGAGCGAGGCATAGCCCTTGGTACGGCTCTTGAGCTGGTCAAAGAAGTCCAGGATGAGCTCGGCAAGCGGCATATCAAAGCGCATCTCGACCGATTTGCTCGTGAGATGGATCATGTCGGTCGTAATACCGCGGTGCTCGATAGCGAGCTGCATGACGGCGCCCGTATACTCGGGCGGGCAGATAATCTTGGCCTTGAGGTAGGGCTCCTCGATGCGCTCGATGCGCGTAGCCTCGGGCAGATCCTGCGGGCTGCGAACATCAATCATCTCGCCGTCGGTTTTATAGACGTGATAGTCCACCGAAGGGCTCGTGGCAATGAGGTCAAGGTTGAACTCGCGCTCCAGGCGCTCCTTGACGACTTCCATATGCAGCAGGCCTAAGAAGCCCACGCGGAAGCCAAAGCCGAGCGCCACCGAGGTCTCGGGCTCCCACACCAACGACGGGTCGTTGACATGCAGCTTATCGAGAGCGTCGCGCAGATTCTCGTAATCCTTGTTGTCGATCGGGAACAGGCCCGTGTAGACCATGGGCTTGGCCTCGCGGTAGCCGGGAAGCGGCTCGGGACAGGGATTCGACGCCCACGTAAGGGTATCGCCCACGCGAACGGCCTCGGGGTCCTTCAGGCCCGTGACCACGTAGCCCACCTCGCCGACCGTCAGTGCGTCGACCGGGGTCTCGGCGGGACGCTTGACGCCAACGCCATCGACCAAAAAGTCGCCCTCAGCCTGCATCATAAGCAGAGTATCGCCCTTCTTGATGGAGCCGTCAAAGACACGGACCGTGGCAACGACGCCGCGGTACTCATCAAAATACGAGTCCAGGATGAGCGCCTTAAGTGGCGCGTTCGCATCGCCCTTGGGCGGAGAGATCAAAAAGACGATGGACTCCAGCAGATCGTGGATGCCCTCGCCGGTCTTGCCCGATACGCATACGGCATCGTCGGCAGGGATCGCCAGGTCGTCCTCGATCTCGGTCTTGACCTCGTCGGGGTGCGCCGAGGGCAGGTCGATCTTGTTGATAGCGGGCACGATATCCAGGTTGGCGTTCATGGCGAGCGTCGCGTTGGAGACGGTCTGTGCCTCGACGCCCTGCGTGGCGTCGACGACGAGCACCGCGCCCTCACAGGCGGCCAGCGAACGCGAGACCTCATAGGTAAAGTCCACGTGGCCCGGCGTATCGATCAGGTTGAACTGATACGTCTCGCCATCGTCGGCGTCGTAGGAGACGCGAACGGCGTTGGACTTGATCGTGATGCCGCGCTCGCGCTCGATATCCATGGTGTCGAGCAGCTGTGACTCCATGTCGCGCTCGTCGACGGTATGGGTGAGCTCGAGGATGCGGTCACTGATCGTGGACTTGCCATGGTCGATGTGCGCAACGATCGAGAAGTTGCGGATGTGGGAAATGTCAATTGAAGTATTCATGCGGACTATCTTACCCGAGCGGTACAAAAAATGGAGCCTGTTCCATAAAACAGGCTCCATTTATGCGCGTAATCTGTGTGGTGTGAAATTTACAACTTAGGCGTTGATGCTGTTCACGAGCTTGGCAAGACCGGACTTGCGGTTAGAAGCCTGGTTCTTGTGGATAACATGCTTGGCGGCAGCCATGTCGAGACGCTTGGTGACGGTCTTGAGGGCAGCCTGGGCCTTCTCGGCGTCGCCCTCGGCGACGGCGGACTGGACGTGCTTGGTCAGCGTCTTGAGCTCGGACTTAACAGCCTTGTTACGCATGCGAGCTGCCTCATTGGTGCGGATACGCTTCTTCTGAGACTTGATGTTTGCCACTTCTGGAGTTCCTTTCGAGTTCCTTGCAAAAAATGTATGACACCTCTGAGACACGGTGAGGTCATGCAAGCGCCTACTATAGCACGCTCCCCCACAAAGGGATAGAACGAATTTGTCAAATAGGCAGGTATCATCACGATTTTCTCAAGATGTTCGTAATCCAGAGCAAAAGCGCGGTCTCCGAATCAGCCGAACCCTTGAGCGCGAGCTCCACATCGACGGCACCCTCGAGCGCGGCAACGAGCTCGGTCATCGAAAAACGACGCGCCCAGGTAAGGTGATTTTTGACCTGCCAGGCCTGAAGCTTGAGCGTCGCGGCCAGCTCACGACCCTGTCCACGCGCATCGAGTGCCTTGGCGACGATAAGCTCGCGAATGCGCCCGCACAGCAGCGTGTAGGTCCACACATAGCTCTTGGCGGGCAGTAGATTGAAGAGCTCAAGCGAGCGGCGCATGTCACGGGCCGAGACCGCATTGAGAAAGTCCCAGGGCTGAACTTCGGCCGTGCGCACGATCCAGCGCTCTACATCGGCAAGCTCAATTTGTGGCGCCTCGACCATCTGGGCAAGCTTGGCCAAGTCGTTATCGAGCATACGAGTGTTCTCGCCCGAGCGCGAAACGAGCTCCTCGGCGGCGGCCGTAGAGATGGACTTTCCGTGCTGCGTCGCCATCTGCTGCACGCGGCGCGGGAGCTCCCAGCGCTTGGTGCCCGAACAGTCGATCACGGCCTTCTTGTCAATCTTGGCGATTGCCTTATACAGGCGCGTATTCTTGGCAAGTGAGTCGGCAATAATGAGACAGACCGTCGTGGGGCTGGGACTTGCGAGGTACTCGACAAGCGGTTCCGAGACCGCCTTGGCAAGCTTGGAGCAGCCGTCGAGGATCACCAGGCGAAACTCGCTGCCCATGGGAAAGGTATTGAGCGAGCCGATGATCGACTCGATATCGGGATCTTTCGTCATGTCGCGTTCATCGAGGTTGAACTCAACCATACCCGACTTTTCCAAGCGAGCTTTCATACGCGAGACGGCGTGGTCGCGCTTGACCCCATCGCTACCGACGATCAGATATGCCGGCAGCAGACCGGTTTCGGACATTGCGCTCCCCTCTCGCAGGCTCTCATGTTTGTACCGTGCCATTTTAGCCCAGGGGTTGGTCCCGCGCCAACGACGGCATCACGGTCGCTGGCATCGCATGGCAAAGCCCTTCGCGGTCGGCGTGACGGTAATGTCGCCGTGTTCGATGGTGCATGCGAACGCACCACCCGCTTCCTTAACTGCATCGATGCAGGCATCCGACGGATGGCCGTAACGATTCCCCTCGCCGGCGCTCGCGATAGAGAACTCGGGCTTAAGCGTGCCCAGCAGGTCTGTGTCGACGGAAACTTTTGAGCCATGATGCCCCAGCTTGAGCACATCGATATCTCCCACCTCCTGTACAAACTCGCGCTCCTGATCGAGCTCGGCGTCACCAGTAAGGAGCACGCGCAGGCTCTTGCCTTCCTGAGCGTAGGAGAGCAGCAAAACAAGAGAGTCCTCATTGCCCTCGCCATCCACCGTGTCAAACGGCCACATCACACGAGCCCGAAATGCGCCGATATCGACCGTGTCTCCGCGAGCCACCTGCCGATACGTTACACCCGGGCGATTCAGGACCTCAGTAGGCGCGCCGTCAAGTGCATCGGCCGCGACTGCAATGGTTCCAACCGAAAAACGATCGAGTACGTCGGGAAGACCGCCCCAATGGTCTTCGTCCCAATGCGTCACGAAGACGGCGTCGATATGGTGGACGTTATTGCGAACCAACGCCGACACCACGCGGTCATCGAGCCCACAGTCGACGAGTGCCACGGCGCCACCCTGACGAACCAGAATCGCATCGGCCTGGCCAACATCGAGGACCGTTACCGAAGGCGGCGCACATCGATCCCAATAGACATACGGAACACCCGCTGCGAGCATTAAACACAGCAGCCCCGCTGCCATGCTCCGCGCGCGGGGGCGTGGCCACCAGACCAAGATGGCCACCAGCGCGAACGGCACCACATATACCAAGGGCGTATCGGGCGGCACGCTTACGGATGCGCCCGGAACGGCAGCAAAGAGCTGTTCAAAGAACAGCGCACAGCGGGCGACAATCATGGGCACCACGAGCGCCCCGTGACGCAAAAGCGGAACAAGCGAGCAGGGTGCCAGCACAACCGACGATGCGAGCAGCACGCTTATCACCGGACCGATCACGGCATTTGCAAGTGGGGCAATGAGCGAAAACGTCTCAAATGCGGGAATCGTAACGGGAAGTGTCGCCAGCTGCGAGCACAGCGTGACAGACAAAACGCTGGCGACACCCGATGGCATGCCCAGCTCGCCCAAGGCGTAGGTGGCGTAGGGGCAAAAACAAAGGATGGCAAAAACACTGACGCACGAAAGCTGAAAACCCATTTCGAACAATACCGTCGGACGCAGCAAGACAAAGATTGCCATAGTGACGAACAGAGCCGAGAGGCCATGCCGACGACGTCCGGCGCTGTTGGCGACAAGCGCCGCCGCCACCATGCAGCACGCGCGCACGGCCGAGGGCGAGGCGCCCGTAAAGACGGCATAGGCAATAAGAGCCAGCATCAACAGTCCCCGCTGCAGCCCACGAGAGAGGCGTGTCTTTTGCAGGGCGCTCTCAATCACAAACCCCACGATGGCAAGATGGCTGCCCGAGACGGCGATGAGATGTGCGGTGCCCGTTACCGAAAACCAATCGCCCGCCGGCTGGGCGCGCAGCTCGGACGAGCGTCCACAGACAACGCCGGCAATGAGCGAGCGCGCTGGATCGGTCGCGGGCGCGATAACGGCAAGGAGCTCGTTTCGAAGCCAAGACAACGGGCCTGGAGGGCCCTCGTCGATCGATACCAACCGGACGACTTTAACCTTTCGAAGCTCGCCCCGAAGCACGCGTGAGCGCCCATACGCATCATTCTCAAAGCGCGAAATTCGACCGATAGCGCGTACATGCGAACCGGCGCCAAGCTCACGATCACACGACAGCCGTACCTGACCCAAACGTTTTTCGCCCGCATACGCATCACAGGTATAGGAGTACGCACCGTCATTGATGGACGGGTCGCCGTACACAACAAACTCGAGACTGCTCGCAGCCCGATTATCCAACGCCCTCGAAGCGCGCAGCGCCCCTATCGCCCAACCCGCGGACACGACCGCTCCCGCCACGAGGCCGAGGGCCGCGGCATACAGCCATCGCCTCCACCGCACAAGGCGCATGCAGGACCGAGCCAATACGATGCACCCTGCTGCCGCAACGGGAATGGCCATAAGCAATGTGACGGGCGCCGCCCGCTCTCCCAGCAGCGCATCGGCCGCCATGTTAAGCACTAACCCACAGCTCGCACACAAGCCGGCACAAAGGGCTATCGTCCACGGCATCAATGGGCGCGGTGGCATCACATGCTCGCGTTCGGTCGCACTCATACGCAGATGCAATCTTTAATTTTGGCGAGTTTCTTCTCACCGATCCCCGATACGCGCATAAGGTCATCGACCGAGGCAAAGGCCCCGTTTTGCGTCCGTTCGTCGATAATTGACTGGGCCATAGAAGGCCCGATGCCCGAAAGCGTCTGCAGCTCCGCCGCACTTGCCGTATTGATATTCACAAGTCCCGACGAAGACCCTGTACCAGGGGTCGTGGAAGCGCCGCTTTCGGCGCCGCCGACGGCCGCAGCCGTTTGTTGCTCCCCTACCGTCGGCACATAGATCTTTTGACCATCGGTGATCTTGGACGCACGGTTAAGACCTGTCACATCCGCCTCGGCCGTAAGCCCTCCGGCGGAATCGATCGCCTGGGACACCCGTGCTCCATCTTTAAGCCGGTACACGCCAGGCCTCACAACGGCGCCATCAACATCGACGTACACCTCGGCAGCAGAGGAGCTCTTGGCAGACGACTCATCGGCATCGTCAGGTGAGGTATCCCCGGCCCCGTGCACACCCGAGGCGCTCGACTCATCACTACGCTCAAACGATACGCTGCTGGAGTGGCCGCCAAAACTTGCCATCGCCAAGCCGCTCGCGGCGGCAATGACAACCAGAATCGCCATGACCACCGCCTTATGGCCGAGCAGCTTTTCTGCCCAGCGGTCCATCCGTTTAACCCGTTCGTGTTGCTCGCGCTGCGCCATAGCAAACACCTCCCAACACCATCGTGTCAGGAAACGAGCGCCGCAGCCTCCGCACGCCCACACCAGTTGTCGCGGTCAAACCAAAAGCTGACCAAAACCTTGCGAGAAAATGTCCATTTATTCAGGCACACGTCAACAAATGAACCGTATATTGCCAAATGCCCAGATAGAAAAAGACCGACGATACAAAAACACCGCCGGTCTATACACAACATTATTCGTGATCTTGGTAAATCTCACGTGGAGCGAGCTCGGAATGCTTGCGTTTTAAGGTCTTAGGGGCCTTATACGTGTTGCTCTCGAAGTCGATATACTCGGTCTGTTTGAGCAAACGCTCAATCATCTCCTCGTGATCGAACAGCTCCCATGCCTCATGCACGGCATCGAGCTTGGCATGCGTCTCGGGACGACGCGGCATAAACAGCGTGCAGCAATCAGGAGCCGCCTCGGTCGAGATATCAAACGTGCCGATCTCCTGGGCACGCGCGATGATCTCCTGCTTATCAGAACCAATGAGCGGACGGAACACGGGGATCTTGACGGCCTCGTTGACGGCCATGATGTTCTCAAGCGTCTGGGAAGCAACCTGACCGAGTGATTCACCGGTCACGATAGCCTTGGCGCCCTCGATATGCGCAATGCGCTCGGCAACCGAATACATAATGCGACGGTACATGATCACGCGCAGGTTGCTGGGGCAGGTCACCGAGATCTCGCGCTGGCAGTCGCCAAACGGGACAACGTACAGGCGACCGATCTGAACGCCCGGCTCAAGCGCACGGATGATGTCCTGCACCAAATACTCGCTCGTATCGGGCGTCTGCGGTCGACCGGAGAAATGTACCGGCACGCACACCGCGCCGCGACGCGCGAGCATCCAGGTCGCAACCGGAGAATCGATACCCGAAGAAAGCAGCGTCACGACCTTACCGGCAGACCCCACCGGAAGGCCACCCACGCCGCGCTCAGAGCGCGCATACACATAGACGCTACCCTGGACCACCAGCACGTGCACCATCGCGTCGGGATCGTGCATCTGGACCTTTTTATCGGGAAACGCCTCGCACAGTACCTCGCCAACCTGTCGATTGATATCAATCGAGGTGAGCTCATAGTCGGTGTTAGAGCGCTTGGCATGCACCTTAAACGACTCGAAGGGACCGAACTCGCGCAGCGCCTTCACGGCGGCAGCGCAGTACTCCTGCGGGTCGCGGTTCGTGTGATATGCCAGGGACACGCGGGCAACGCCGGGGACGGTGCGGATAACGCGCGCCGCGTCGTCGGCCTGATGCTCGTTAAAGGTCACGAGGATATAACCGGAAATTCGAGACACGGCATTCACGGAAAAGGCGGCCAAGGCCGCCTTGATGTTATCCATGAGGATATGCTCAAAATGTGCGCGGTTCTTGCCCTTCAGTCCAACCTCGTGATAGTGGACCAGGCAGACGCGGGCTGCCATTTAGGCTTCAGCAACCTTGTGGCCGAGCGCCTTCTCGTAACGGGCCTCGTCGTAGGAGATGTCGCCGTCGACAATCTCGTCCATAGCCATCGAGATGGTATCGGCGCCGGAGAGCGCAATGGTGATGTCGTCGACATCCTGGACGGCGAGCACGCGGTTGTGATGGCCACGCAGCATGCTGTTAATATCGCAGGCGCGCTTGGAGGCAAGCGAGGCGAGCAGGAAGCGGTTGTGATCGGTCTTCTCCAGAAGATCGTCAATGGAAGGCTTTACAACGGACACGGACCTCAGATCCTTTCATGCATATCGAGAACGCGAACGAGCTCATCGGTCGCGCGGTCGAGATCGTCATTCACCACGACGTCGTCGTAGCGGTCGGCAAGGGCAAGTTCATGGGCGGCGTTTGCCATACGCAACTCGATCGTCTCGGGCGTCTCGGTACCGCGACCGACCAGGCGATCGCGAAGCACCTCGAGCGAAGGCGGCTTGATAAAAATCAACACGGCCTCGGGGAAACGTTCCTTGACCTGCAAGGCACCCTGGACATCGATCTCCAAGATTAGAGACGAACCAGAGGCAAGCTTGGATGTGACCTCGCTCACCAAGGTGCCGTAGCAGTTACCGTGGACCTCGGCCCACTCAACAAACTCACCGTTTGCCACGCGGCGGTCGAACTCCTCGCGCGTCAGAAAAAAGTAATTGACGCCGTCGACCTCGCCTTTGCGTGGGGCTCGCGTGGTAGCCGAAACCGTCAGGCCCAGGTTAGAGCGACGCTCGCGCACACGAGTGACGAGCGTGCCCTTGCCTGCACCTGACGGTCCAGAAATCACAAAGAGCTTTGAATCCTGAGCGCTCACTTATTTGGTCAGCTGCTCGAGGAGCTGCTCGCGCTGACGGACACCGAGGCCCTGGACGCGACGGGTAGCGGAGATGCCGAGCTCCTCCATGATCTTGGCGGCCTTGGCCTTGCCATAACCGGGGAGAGACTCGATGAGGGTGGAAACCTTCATGCGGGAAGCGATGGGGTCATCGGAGTTGAGCACGGACTCGAGGGACTTCTCGCCCTTCTTGATCTGCTCGCGAAGCTCAGCGCGGGCGTGACGTGCGGCGGCAGCCTTCTCAAGAGCCTGCTTGCGCTGCTCGTCGGTAAGCTGAGGGAGTGCCATTCGAACCTCCAAATAGTTGGGTTATATCTGATGCAATAATTGGCATTTTAGCACGTCAAACGCACTAAATGCCCAATCGACGGCACCATAGGTTAGACGATACCTGCGAAAAGTGCAATATACGGAGGTCAAAGTTAAGCCCCTGACCTGCGATTCCACACAAAGGATGGGAAAGTTTTCGCAGGCACAGGGGCTAATTTGTGCTAATGAGACCCAAAAGTGGTGACTTGAGGGAATCTTTTAGGCGACGTTTTCGACCAGCTCGGCAACGATGGCGTCAAATGCGGCAACAGGGTCGTCGGCACCGGTAATGGGTCGACCCACCACGATGTGGCTCGCGCCGCGCTCGATAGCCTGAGAAGGCGTCGCCACGCGGGATTGATCACCCAGGGCGGCACCCACCGGACGCACGCCCGGAGTCACGATCAACGCGTCGGGGCCGAGCAGCTCGCGCATGTCATGGGCCTCCATCGGCGAGCACACGATGCCGTCGATGCCGTTGGCCTGGGCAAGCTTTGCCAGGCGGGCGGCCTCCTCGGCCACGGGCGACTCGACACCGATCTCAGCCAGCGCATCCTGGTTCATGCTCGTGAGCACGGTGATGGCAACGAGCTTGGCGCGGTCCTCGCGCGCCTCCTCGGCACCCTCGCGGCAGGCAGCGAGCATAGCGCCCGAGCCCAGACCGTGGACCGAAAGCAGGTCGGCACCGGCAAGCGAGGCGGAACGGGCGGCACCGCGCACCTGATGCGGAATGTCATGGAATTTGAGGTCGAGGAAGACCTTAAAACCCAGGTCCTTGAACGTCTTGACGATCTCGGGGCCCTCAGCGTAATAGAGCGTCATGCCCACCTTGAGCCAAGCGGCATGACCAGAAAGCTCGTGGGCGAGCTCGAGCGCACGCTCACGGTCGCAGTCGAGGGCGACGATAACGCGGTCGCGGGCATCGGTCTCTAGCATTCGAAAGCACCTACCAGCTCGTTGATGTCCTTCACGCCCTGGGACTCCGCCCAAGCCTCGAGCTCGTGCGCGATCTTAATCGAGGCGCACGGATCAACAAAATTGGCCATGCCGACCGACACGCAGGTGGCGCCGGCCAGGATAAACTCGGCCGCATCCTCGCCGGTCATGACGCCGCCGACACCGTTGATGGGGATATCAACGGCCTGGGCAACCTCCCAGACCATCCGCACGGCAATGTGGTGGCACAGCGGGCCCGAAAGGCCGCCCTTGGGCTTGGCCACACGGGACTTGCGGGTATGAACGTCGATAGCCATGCCCTGGATGGAGTTAATGACCGAAAGGCCGTCGGCTCCCGCGGCCTCGAGAGCCTTGGCAATCTCGGCGACGTTAACCGGAGCCATCTTTACGAACAGCGGCTTATCAGTCACCTTACGGCAGGCAGCCATAACGGCAGAGGCGCCCTCGGGCGAGGAGCCCATGGCGGCACCGCCGGCGGCGATATTGGGGCAGCTGACGTTGATCTCGTAGCCGGCAGCCCAGGGGCACAGCTCGACATACATCTCGAGCGCGCGCACAAACTCATCAACGGAGTGACCGGCGACCTGACAGATGACCTGGCAACCGTCCTTGGAGAGCTGCTCGAGCCACGGACCAGACTCACGGGCAAAGGCGGCCACGCCGGGATTCTGAAGGCCCACGGAGTTGATCATGCCGCCCGGGATCTCGGCCATGCGAGGCGCGGGGTTGCCGGGCCAGGGCTCGGCGGCGCAGCCCTTGGTGGTGATGGCACCCAGCTGGGAGACATCAAAGAAGTTCTGGAACTGCCAACCGTAGCCAAAGGTACCGGCTGCGGTGTTGATGGGGTTCTGCATCTTGACGCCGCCGAAATCGACGGCCATGTTCACGGTACCCACTAGAAGACCACCACCTTGGAAGCATCGAACACGGGGCCGCACATGCAAGCGCCCTTCATACCGTCGACCGTCTCGACATTGCAGGTGTTGCAAGCGCCAAAGCCACAGCTCATCATGCGCTCGAGCGAAACCTCGCAGTACGCACCGGCCTCGGCGGCAGCGGCGGCAACTTTCTTCATCATGACGGCGGGGCCGCAGCTGGCCACGTAGTCGTAGCCGCCCTCGCCGAGCAGCTCGGCGGCAGGATCGGTGCAGAAGCCATGAGTGCCCAACGAGCCGTCGTCGGTGCACACGTTGACCGTAGCTCCCAGCGCGCGGAACTCATCGACGCCCACGGCCTTGGACGCGGTGCCAAAGCCCAGACACACGTCGACGGCCACACCCTGCTTGGCAAGCATGTCGGCAAGGCACAGCACGGGCGGAACACCGATGCCGCCCGCCACGAGCAGCGCCTTCCTGGTGCCCTCGGGCACAAGCCAGCCGCGGCCACCGGGGCCCAGCAGATTAGAGGTGGAACCGGGGGCCATCTGCGACAGACGACGGGTGTCGTCGCCCACGACGGCGTACCACAGCTCGACGGTGCCGGCCTCGGCGTCGGCGCGGTAGTAGCTCAGGGGCACGCGAAGCAGCGAGGACGCATCGCCGGGCACGGCAATGTTCACAAACTGACCGGGCTTGAGCGCACTTGCAAGCTTGGGGGCCGAGATGACGAGCGAGAAGATGCCGTCGGCGATCTCCTGGTTCGAGACGACCTCGAAGTCGTGCATGCGTGCAGTGGAAGGTGTGGGCATAGACGCTCCAATCCCCCATGCGGTTGCATGGTCCAAACGAACAGAAAGCGCGGCACCGCAAGGGCGCCGCGCACAAAAGCGATAAGGCTATGCTAGCAGATGCAGCCGTCGGCGAGCGTCTGCTTACCGCCGACAAACACATCGGTGGCACGACCGGTAAGCGTTCGGCCGGCGAAACCGGAGTTCTCGGCGCGCGACTCGTAACCGTCCTCGCCAACCGTCCAGGTGGCGGACGCGTCGAACACGGTCAGGTCGGCAACGGAGCCCGCCTTGACCTGAACCTGGTCGAGGCCCAGGATCTCACGCGGTTTGATGGCCATGAGCTCGACCATGCGGCCCATGCTCATCTTGCCCGTGTTGACCAGCTCGGTGAGCACGAGCGACAGCGAGGTCTCGAGGCCGATCATGCCAAAGGGCGCAAGCTCGAACTCGCGGGCCTTCTCCCACGGGGTGTGGGGAGCATGATCGGTAACGATCACGTCGACGGTACCGTCGATGACGCCCTGACGGATGGCCTCGGCATCCTCCTCGGTGCGCAGCGGCGGATTGACCTTGAGCGAGGTGTTGTAGGTCTCGTCCAGGTCGTTCTCGGTCAGGAACATATGGTGCGGGGTGGCCTCGCAGGTAACCTGAACGCCGGCGGCCTTGCCAGCACGCACGATCTCCAGGCCATGGGCGGTGGAGATGTGCTGGATGTGCAGCTTGGCACCGGTCAGCTTGGCGATCTCGATGTCGCGGGCGATCTGGAGCTCCTCGCCGGCAGCCGGCCAGCCCTCGAGAGCCAGACGGGTCGAGACCTTGCCCTCGTTGATCTGGCCGTGGCCGACCAGGTCCTCGTCCTGGCAGTGGCTCATAAAGACCTTGCCGAACATCTTGCCGTAGTCCATGCAGCGACGGAGCATGCCAGCGCCCTGCACGCCGCGACCGTCGTCGGTGAAGGCGACGGCGCCGTGGGCGACCATATCGCCCATCTCGGACATGGCCTCGCCCTTAAGACCGCGGGTCATGGCGCCCGACGGATAGACGCGGCAGTGACCGACCTCGGCAGCGCGGGACTTGACGAACTCCACGACGGTGCCGTTATCGGTGACGGGATCGGTGTTGGGCATGGCGCACACGCCGGTAAAGCCGCCCTTGGCAGCTGCGCGGGTGCCGCTCTCGATGTCCTCTTTGACCTCGTAGCCGGGCTCGCGAAGGTGAACGTGCATATCCACCAGGCCGGGGACGAGGTACTTGCCGGAAAGGTCGCGGACCTCGGCTCCCTCGACGGCGAGATTCTCGCCGACCTCGGCGATCTTGTCGCCGTCAATCAGGACGTCAACGACACCGTCAAGCTCGACGGACGGGTCGACGACGTGGGCATTCTTAAGAAGCAAGGCCATTATCGGCACCTCCAAGCAGCAGATACAGGATAGCCATACGCACGCAGATACCGGCGTAGACCTGCTCCAGGATGACGGAGCGTTGCGGGTGGTCGGCCATATAGGAGTCGAACTCGACGCCGCGGTTGATGGGGCCCGGGTGGCAGATGATCGCATCGGGCTTCATGAGCTTCTCGCGGTCCTTGGTCAGGCCGAAGAGCTTATGGTACTCACGAATGGTCGGGAACGGGGCACCCTCGAGGCGCTCCTGCTGCACGCGCAGCATGTAGACGACGTCCAGCTCGGGCAGGACGGAATCGAGGTCGCTCGTCACGTGGTCGCAGCCCAGGACCTCGGGCGCCGGCGGCAGCAGCGTGCCGGGGGCGACGGCGTAGGTCTCGCAGCCCATAATTTTAAGGGCGGGGATCAGCGAGCCGCAGACGCGGGAGTGCGCGATATCGCCGACGACGGCGACCTTCAGACCGTGGAAGTCACCCTTGTGCTCCCAGATGGTGTACAGGTCGAGCAGGGCCTGCGTGGGATGGTTGTGCTTGCCGTCACCGGCGCAGATGACGCTCGCGGGCGAGTTCTGCGTGACGATGTAGGGAGCGCCGGCGTGCTTGTCGCGTACGACGATGCAGTCGATCTTATAGGCGTTGAGGGTCTCGACGGTGTCGACGAGGCTCTCGCCCTTGACCGTGGAGGTCGAGGAGCCGCCAAAGTTAAGGCTGTCGGCCGAAAGACGCTTCTCGGCGAGCTCGAAGGAGCTGCGGGTGCGCGTCGAGGGCTCGTTGAACATGTTGACGATGGTCTTGCCCTTGAGCGTGGGGACCTTTTTGATCGCACGCTCGTTGACCTCAGAGAATGCCTTGGCGGTCTCGAGGATGAGCTTGATGTCCTCTTCGGAGTACTCGGTAATGTCGATCAGGTGCTTATGGTTGAACGCCACGGTACTACTCACCTCCCAGCGGCGCGGAGCCCACGTGGGAACCCGGCGCGACGTCGTTAATCTCGACGGCGGTGCGGCCGTCGACTTCCTTCATATATAGGTGCACGTTCTCCTCATGCGACGAGGGAACGTTCTTGCCGACAAAGTCCGGCGAGATGGGGAGCTCGCGGTGGCCGCGGTCAACGAGGACTGCCAGCTCGATGCGGCTCGGACGGCCCAGGTCCATGACGGCGTCGAGAGCGGCGCGAATGGTGCGGCCCGTATACAGGATGTCGTCCACCAGCACGACGCGCTTACCGTCGACGCTAAAGGGAATGTTGGTGGCGTGGATCGCGGGAGCGAAATTGGTAGCGTAGTCATCGCGGTAGAAGCTGATGTCGAGGCTGCCGAGCGGAACGTCGACGCCCTCGATCTCCTTGATCTCCTCGGCGAGTTTCTTTGCCAGAAGGTCGCCGCGCGTGACGATGCCGACCAGAGCGAGGTCTTCACAGCCCTCGTTGCGCTCGAGAATCTCGTGCGCGATGCGGGTCATCGCTCGATTGACGGCGGTCTCGTCCATGATGACCGCCTTGGGGGAAGTCGTGCCCATCGATCTCCTTCCTCACATGTCTTGACTGCTGACACAGTCAAAAAAATAGATGCCCGACCGCTCAAAGCGGACCAGACACCCACAGGAAGGGCTGCTCTTTGGCAGCTATATAATTCCATGTGGGTATCTCGTACCCCTTTAATGGTCAAGGGATAGTGTAGCCAACCTCGAGCTTAATTGCGAGCATAAATACAGAGCAATCCGTAAACGGAGCCCAATGCTCCATAAACCTATATGTATTTGTGGGACGAGCTTGAAAACACACGCACGAGCTGGCATAATCCCCTCTGCTGCACGCAAATCGGATCTACGTCCAGGGCCGTAGCGTGGGCACTATCGCCAAAAGAGGAATATCTCTGTGTAGATTGCGCACAGGGAGCGACTTCTGTGCTATAGTTCAGGCTTGTTTGTTAACGCGACATGTTCGTTTGTCGCCCAAGGAGGGTCAGTTATGTCCAAAGTTTGCGAAGTTTGCGGTAAGCACCCCGTTGCCGGTCGCTCCATCAGCCACTCTCACCGCGTCACCAACCGTAAGTTCCGCCCCAACATCCAGCGCGTCTACGTCGTCGTCGATGGTCACCGTCGCAAGATGAACGTTTGCTCCACCTGCCTCAAGTCCGGCAAGGTTGCGCGCTCCTAAATAAGGTCTTACCAACAAGTACCTCGGACTCTCCGGGTCAAAGACCTCGCGTTCATATAGAACTTACCAAAGGCGCCCTCCCCTACGGAGGGCGCCTTTTTGCACTCATTGGGGACAGACTTAGATGGGTGTTTTCACGCATTGGGGACAGACATGACGCACGCATGCGGCGTCCCGATCGGCTCCGGCCCCTATCTCACGCTGCATCCTTCCAGCCTGCAGTAGCCTTGGCCACGCTTGTGGCGCCAATACCGGTGATACGGGCAATTTGCTTGACCGTGAGATGTGCCCGCCTGAGCCTCAGCAGGCAGGCATCTCGTTCGGGGCGTGGCAGGACCTTGAGCAGCGCAGGATCTATGCTCGGCAGGACTTCGCGCGCAACGGAAAGAGCCTCCTCATCGGGGATCCGCCGGCGCGGAAGAACCTCCACTGACCAGATGCGCCCGCCAACTTTCTTGAGATGCTCGCAATAGCGACGGGAGCCTCCGACAACATCGAGCATAGGGGCCGCATCACAGATGTCAAAGGGATCATAGCCCAGCTGATATGCCTTATAGCTTGACCAGCGGTACGCCTCGAGCGAGTCAAGCGCACCCTTCACGGGATTGAGATGAATATAGTCGAGCAGCTGCACTGCCTGCGTGTCCGACTCAACCGCGACCCGCGAATAGCGATTGTCAAACAGATGTCCCGTTCTCCCCGTTTTCCCATTGAAATACTTAGCATATGCCGTCAGCGCGCACTGCATTGCCTTTGAAAGGTTGTCAAATGGGTCATCAACCATCAAATGGAAGTGGTTGTCCATAAGGCACCAAGCCAACACCGCCACGTCATGGCGCGCAAACCTGTCCGAGATATCCGATAAGAAACGATAACGGTCGGAGTCATCTTCAAAAATAATCTGTTTGGAGTTGCCGCGGTCAAAGACGTGGTAATAGCCGGTGATCGAAACGGCACGGGCACATCGGGGCATAATCTCTCCTTTCAAAGCTGTACAGGCAACACCTAAAAGGAGAGAAGAAACGCAAAATGCTGAGCCGTAATCTATTTATATCCAATGAGTGGCAACAACAGGCCCAGAACGGCAAAATAACAAATCGATGTCTGTCCCAAATGAGTGAAAGCACTCATGTAAGCCTGTCCCCAATGAGCGGGGCGATGCACTGGTAGATAGTTTAGTTAAAACGCTTCAGTTTATTGAAGCGTTTTAGTATGCCTTTTACGGGAATCTTACCGTTCGCCGATTAATTTCTTGCTATCATGCAAGACGTAGGGTAAATCTCCGATCGCAAGGAGACACAAATGGTGAAAAAGTCACCGGAAAACACTACTCCCGCAATTGTGGACAACGTAGAGGCGCTTGAGGCTAAGCTCGCTCAGATGCGAGAGGCCCAGGCGCTTTTTGCTACGTACACGCAGGAGCAGGTCGACAAGATCTTCTATGAGGCCGCCATGGCCGCCAACAAGGCTCGTATCCCGTTGGCGAAGATGGCCATCGAGGAGACCGGCCGCGGCGTTCTTGAGGACAAGGTCATCAAGAACCACTACGCCGCAGAGTACATCTACAACGCTTACAAGAACACCAAGACCTGTGGTGTCCTGGAGCGCGACGAGGCTTACGGCATCACCAAGATCGCCGAGCCCATCGGCATCGTGGGCGCCGTCATCCCGACGACCAACCCCACCTCTACCGCGATCTTCAAGACGCTGATCAGCCTGAAGACCCGCAACGCCATCATCATCTCCCCGCACCCGGCTGCCGCCAAGTGCACCATCGCCGCCGCCAAGCTCGTGCTTGACGCCGCCGTCAAGGCCGGCGCCCCCGAGGGCATCATCGGCTGGGTCGATGTCCCCTCCATCGAGCTGACCAACATGGTCATGCGCGACGTCGACATCATCCTCGCCACCGGTGGCCCGGGCATGGTCAAGGCCGCTTACTCCTCGGGCAAGCCCGCCCTGGGCGTTGGCGCCGGTAACACCCCGGTCGTCATCGACGACACCGCCGACGTGTTGCTCGCCGTCAACTCCATCATCCACTCCAAGACCTTCGACAACGGCATGATCTGCGCTTCCGAGCAGTCCGTGACCGTCATCGACACCATCTATGACCAGGTCAAGGCCGAGTTCCAGAAGCGCGGCTGCTACTTCGTCAAGCAGGGTGCCGAGATGGAGGCCCTGCGTGCCGCCATGTTCAAGAACGGCGCTCTCGATCACCGCATCCCCGGCATGGCTGCCGCCAAGATCGCCGAGCTCGCCGGCATCGAGGTTCCCGCCAAGACTAAGATCCTGATCGCCGAGGTCACCTCCACCGACCCCGCCAAGGAGGAGTTCTCCCACGAGAAGCTCTCCCCGGTCCTGGCCATGTACCACGCCAAGGACTTCCAGGAGGCCGTCGACAAGGCCGAGCACCTGGTGCTCGCCGGTGGCCCGGGCCACACCGCCTCTCTGTACGTGCACCCCGCCCAGGCCGAGAAGATCAGCCTGTTCGAGCACGTCATGAAGGCCTGCCGTATCGTCATCAACACCCCGTCTTCGCACGGCGGCATCGGTGACCTGTACAACTTTGGCATGAAGCCGTCTCTGACCCTGGGCTGCGGCTCCTGGGGCGGCAACTCCGTCTCCGAGAACGTTGGGGTGAAGCACTTGATCAACGTTAAGACTGTGGCCGAGCGCCGTGAGAACATGCTGTGGTTCCGCGCTCCCGAGAAGGTCTACTTCAAGAAGGGTTCCACGCCCGTCGCCCTCGACGAGCTCGGTACCGTCATGGGCAAGAAGCGCGCCTTCATCGTCACCGACCAGTTCCTCTTCAAGAATGGCAACACCCGCGCCATCGAGGCCAAGCTCGACGAGATGGGCATCGCCCACGACTGCTTCTACGACGTCGAGCCCGATCCGTCGCTGCAGTGCGCACGTCGCGGCGCCAAGCAGATGGCTCTCTTTGAGCCGGACGTCATCATCGCCGTCGGCGGTGGCTCCGCTATGGACGCCGGCAAGATCATGTGGATGATGTACGAGCACCCCGAGTGCAAGTTTGAGGACATGGCCATGGACTTCATGGACATCCGCAAGCGTATCTTCACCTTCCCCGAGATGGGCAAGAAGGCCTACTTCGTCGCCGTCCCGACCTCTTCGGGTACCGGCTCCGAGTGCACGCCGTTCGCCATCATCACCGACAAGGAGACCGGCATCAAGTGGCCGCTCGCAGACTACGCGCTGCTCCCCAACATGGCTATCGTCGACGCCGACAACTGCATGACCGCCCCGCGCGGCCTGACCGCTGCCTCCGGCATCGATGTCATGACCCACGCCATCGAGTCCTACGTCTCCATCATGGCTTCCGACTACACTAAGGGCCTCTCCGAGCGCGCTGCTAAGCTCGTCTTCGAGAACCTGCCCTCCAGCTTCACGAACGGTGCCAAGGACCCGCATGCCCGCGAGGAGATGCACAACGCCTCCTGCATGGCCGGTATGGCCTTCGCCAACGCCTTCCTGGGCCTCAACCACTCCATGGCCCACAAGCTCGGCGCTTTCCATCACCTGCCCCACGGCCTCGCCAACGCCGTCATCCTGACCCGCGTTATGCGCTACAACGCCGCCGAGGCTCCCGTCAAGATGGGTACCTTCTCCCAGTATCCTTACCCCAACGCGCTGCACAACTACGCCGAGATGGCCAAGTACTGCGGCATCGAGGGCAAGGACGACAAGGAGGTCTTCGAGAACTTCATCACGAAGCTCGAGGAGCTCAAGGACTTCATCGGTGTCAAGAAGACCATCGCCGACTACGGTGTTGACGAGCAGTACTTCCTCGACACCCTCGACGAGATGACCGAGCAGGCATTCAACGACCAGTGCACCGGCGCTAACCCGCGCTACCCGCTCATGAGCGAGATCAAGGAGCTCTACCTGGACGCCTACTACGGCCGCGAGCCCCAGGACTACGCCGTCTGCTAGTTTTAGCACGGTTATTTGCGGCGGGGGTGCACG
>CABUUD010000023.1 GCA_902494585.1 uncultured Collinsella sp.
AGAGTACTGCGGGGTCAGCCCGTGGGAGGCCAGGGCGCCGCTGACCGGTGGACGGCACCGAGCCGCCATTGGGAATGTAGAAGGGGGAGGCCTCGCGGCCTCCCCCTTTTTTGCGTTTGATTGAGAGTTGTAGTACAAGAATTCGCCTTTGTTTAGCTTGTCTTACTGTTTGGCTGTAATTTGAGTCCTTCTTTTGTATTTGCGCGATAATAACTCCCATTGGCGTTAGGGAGGACTTGATGTTTACCGTTTTTGTCTTGGGCAATATTGCTTCGGGTAAGTCGACTGCCTGCCGCTATCTCGAATCTCGTGGCGCCATGCTTATTGATTTGGATGAGCTTGCCAAATCGCTTTATGTGCCAGGCTCCGATATCGTCAATGCCCTCGCGGAAGAATTCGGTTGGGACATTCTGGACGGGGAGGGCGGCATTCGCCGCAATGTCCTCGCTGCTCGAGCTTTCGCTTCTCCTGATACAGTTGCGCGGCTCAATGGTATCGTTCATCCAGTTCTCATCGAACAACTGTCACTGAGGATTCTTGATCCGGTTTGCTGCACGGTTTCGTCCCCCCGTTATCCCTTTGCGGTTGTCGAGGTTTCTGCTCCGACTGGTTTTGAGGACGCTTTTGGCCTTGCTGATGAAATTCTGGTTATCAGCGCTCCTTTAGCAGTTCGTCGCGAGCGTGCCGTTCATCGTGGTATGGAGCCCTCTGATTTTGATGCTCGCTCTGCATGCCAACCTGATGAGGCTTCGCTTTGCAATCTCGCTACGACGGTAATCGATAATGCGGCAGGCGATAATTCGCTCTTTGAACAACTGGACGCATGGCTTGCGCGCCATGGCTTCGGGGATGTAGCGGATAAGGAGGAGGCCGATGTCTAAGACACGTTTCTTTACGTGGTATCGCGTGGCGTCACTTGCCGTTGTGTTCGTCTTCGGCCTTATCTCCCTCGTGTATTCGTATGCTCCTGCTGCTTTCTTTAAGCCCCTGTATCCGATTGACTACGAGGTGTATGTAAAGCAATCCAGCATTTCGCATAACCTGGATCCGTATCTGGTGTGCGCTGTCATTAAGTCGGAATCGAATTGGGATCCCGAGGCCGAGTCGAGTCAGGGTGCTCAGGGATTGATGCAGCTGATGCCCGAGACTGCCCAGGATATGATCGCCAAGGGCCTTGTCGACGGTGGCGAGTATTTGGCCGACAACCTTAACGATCCGGCTACGAATATCGAGTTTGGCTGCGCATACCTCTCGTATCTTCTAACCTATTTCAACGGGTCGACGGACAGTGCCATTGCCGCCTATAACGCCGGCATGGGCAATGTCGACGGATGGGCGCAGCAGAGCACGTCGCTTCATAATGCAATCACCTTTCCCGAGACGCAGGCTTATCTGATTCGCGTCAATAATGCCTGGGTTCGATATAAGACCCTCTATCCCGACCAGTTCGTATAGGACTATGCCTGCCGCCTGCGTATACTGCAGATGTATGAGATAGGAGTATCCATGGCGGATTTTGAAGTTGAGCGTGTTGGCGGAGAGCTCAAACGTTTTGGCGTTGAGGGCTCTGATGTGCCGTTTAAGGTCGTGTCTCCCTATGAGCCTGCAGGTTCCCAGCCGAAGGCCATTGAGTCGCTTGTGCAGGGCGTGAGGGACGGAGACCGCTATCAGGTTTTGCTTGGCGTGACCGGTTCGGGCAAGACCTTTACCATGGCCAAGACCATCGAAGCTCTCGGTAAGCCAACGCTGGTCATGGCCCCCAACAAAACCCTCGCTGCCCAGCTTGCGAGCGAGCTCAGAGAATTCTTTCCCAACAACGCCGTGGTCTACTTCGTCTCGTACTACGACTACTATCAGCCCGAGGCATATGTACCGCAGAGTGATACGTATATCGAGAAAGACTCCTCGATTAACGAAGAGGTCGAGATGCTGCGCCATCAGGCAACGGCATCGCTGCTTTCTCGACGCGATGTGATTGTCGTCGCATCGGTCTCGTGCATCTATGGCATCGGTTCTCCCGAGGACTATGCGGGCTTGGCACCGAACGTCGATAAGAAGGTGCCGCTCGAGCGCGATGACTTTATCCATGCGCTCATCGACATTCAATATGATCGCAATGACTATGATTTGGCGCGCGGTACCTTCCGCGTGCGTGGTGATGTCGTCGACGTGTATCCGCCTTATGCGGAGCATCCGTTGCGGTTTGAGTTCTTTGGTGACGAGGTCGAGCTGATTGCCGAGATCGACGAGGTCACCGGCGAGATGCTTCGTGAGTACGAGGCTATTCCCGTGTGGCCGGCCTCGCACTACGTGACCGAGAAGCCCAAGGTCAAGGCGGCTCTGAAATCGATCAGCGAAGAGTGCGAGAAGCGTGTGGCCGAGCTCAAGGCGACCGACAAGTTGCTCGAGGCACAACGCCTGCAGCAGCGTACCGATTATGATCTCGAGATGCTCGAGACCATGGGTTTTTGCAACGGCATCGAGAACTACTCGCGTCATTTGGACGGGCGCAAGCCGGGCGAGCCGCCGTTTACCCTGATTGATTACTTTCCCAAGGACATGCTCTGCATCATCGACGAGAGCCATGTGACGGTGCCGCAGATTCGCGGTATGCATGAAGGCGACCGATCGCGCAAAGTTACGCTTGTTGAGCACGGTTTTCGTCTTCCGTCAGCGCTCGACAACCGTCCGCTTCGCTTCGATGAGTTTGAGGCAAGGATTCCGCAGTTTATCTACGTTTCGGCCACGCCGGGTGACTATGAGTTGCGCGTGAGTCAAAACGATGTTGAACAGATCATTCGACCGACCGGTCTGCTCGACCCCAAAATTGACGTGCGTCCGGTTCGCGGCCAGATTGATGATCTTGAGGATGAGATTCGCGAGCGCGTTGCCCGCAAGGAGCGCGTGCTGGTGACCACGTTGACCAAGCGCATGGCCGAGGACCTGACCGACCATCTGCTCGACGCGGGCATTAAGGTCAATTACATGCACTCTGATACGGCGACAATGGACCGTGTCGAGATCCTGCGAACGCTGCGCGAGGGCAAAATTGATGTTCTGGTGGGCATCAATCTGCTGCGCGAGGGCCTGGATCTCCCCGAGGTCTCGCTGGTGGCGATTCTCGATGCCGACAAGGAAGGTTTTTTGCGCAACCGCCGTTCGCTGATTCAGACGATTGGTCGTGCGGCCCGTAATGCCGACGGCGAAGTCATTATGTATGCAGACGTCGTGACCGATTCGATGAGAGAGGCAATCGACGAGACGCAGCGCCGACGCGAGATTCAGATGGCATATAACGAAGAGCACGGCATTGTGCCCAAGACAGTGCGCAAGGCCATCAACGACATCTCAAGTTTTATTGCCGAGGCCGAAAAAACCGTGGGTTCCAAGGGGCGCGCGAAGGGCGACTCTCTTGGCCATGGCGCATTCTATACGCCCGATGAGTCGGGTGTGGGCGGCGTGCCGGAAACGGTGGCGCCCGAGCAGACACTTGCGGAGCAGTTGGAAGAACTGCCGCATGACGAGCTTGTGCGGATCGTCGAAACCATGGAAGAGGACATGCGTAACGCTTCTGCCGCCATGGACTTTGAGGAGGCGGCGCGCCTGCGCGATGCCGTCGTTCAGATTCGGGCGATGCTCGAGGGTGCGTCTGAGGACGAGACGATCGAGCGCTTACGTTCGCAGGCCCGCAAGGGTTCCACGTTCGCATCGGGCAGAAAACGCCAGGGTGCACGGTTTAAGAAATAGCGAACAGGCCCCGTGTTCCCTGTGGAGCTCGGGGCCTATGTCTTTTGCGCGCTGGAATTCGTGCGTTAGAGGTCTGCGATCAGGGCTTCAGCACAACGGATGCCATCGGTGGCGGCGCTCATGATTCCGCCGGCATATCCGGCTCCCTCGCCGCAGGGGTAGAGCCCCGGGGTCGATACGGCGTGGCATTGCCGGTCTCGAGTAACGGTGACCGGAGAGCTCGAGCGTGTCTCAACACCGGTGAGGACGGCATCGGGATGGTCGTAGCCACGCAGTTTTTTGCCGAGCAAGGGAATTCCAAGACGAAGCGACTCGATGATATGTTGCGGCAATGACTCATCGATTGCTGTCCAAGTCACGCCGAGCGGATAGGTGGGCTTTACCTTGCCGCATGCTGTGCTGGCGCGTTCTGCGAGGAAATCGCCGACGAGCTGTGCCGGTGCGCTCCAGTTGGAGCCGCCAAGGCGATAGGCAGCCCGCTCGCAGATACGCTGGAGTTCTACGCCTGCAAGAGGATCGTCGCTGGGGAGATCGTCGGGCGTGACGTTAACGAGGAGGGCGGCGTTTGCGTTGCGGCCGGCGCGGGCGTTGAGGCTGGCGCCGTTGACGCACAGATGGCCGGGCTCTGAAGAGGCGGCGACAACCTGTCCGCCGGGACACATGCAGAATGAGAACACGCTGCGATCGTTGGGAAGATGGGCAACGAGCTTATAGGGGGCCGCTCCGAGCGCGGGATAACCCGCCGCGGGGCCATATTGCGCCCGATCGATATCACGTTGCGGGTGTTCGATGCGAACGCCCATGGCAAACGTCTTTTGAGCGAGGGCGACATCATGGGTTTTGAGAACCTCGAATACGTCGCGGGCAGAATGACCGCAAGCGAGAATGAGATGCTTTGTGTTGATTGACTCGCTTGTCGTGTCCTGAGACGATTGGATGTCGATACCGACAATGGCACCAGATGTATCAGTGCGAATGTCAACGAGTTTCGTTCGATAGCGAACGGTCCCTCCGAGCTGTTCAATGCGTTGGGAGATGCTGGTAACGACGGCGGGGAGGATGTCGGAGCCAATGTGCGGCTTTGCATCCCATAGAATATCGCGGGGAGCTCCCGCTTCGACGAAGGTCTCGAGGACCAGCCGATGGGCTGGATTCTTGGTTCCCGTATTGAGCTTGCCATCCGAGAACGTACCCGCGCCGCCTAAGCCAAATTGAATGTTGCTCTCGGGATCTAGGATGCGTTCTTTGAGAAAAAGATCGATGGCCCGTGAGCGGCGAAGGGCCGGATCGCCGCGCTCGATGAGCAAGGGCTTGAGGCCTGCTTCGGCAAGGGCAAGTGCTGCAAAAAGGCCGGCGCATCCGGCTCCAACGACGATGGGGCGTTCGTCAGGCGCTGCGACAACGGGGGAGGGGAACGAGGGCGGTTCGGCTTCTATCATGCGGATGTGCGAGCGGTCGTGGTCGGAAATACCATCGATGGCGATTTGTTCAAGACAAGGGGTCGAAAGCTCGACGCGGAAGCTCAAGATAAAATGGACGTCTCGTTTTTTGCGGGCATCGATTGACTTGCGATGGAGTTCGATAGTCTTGATTTGGGAGTCCTTGCACCGAAGGGCTCGCTTGACAGCGCGTCTGCCAACGGCAAGCCAGGCGTTTTCGTCGCGAGCGTCATCAAGTGACGCATGGACTTGGGTGATTTCGATCATCGAGGTCTCCTTAGATGCAAGAAAGGGGCCGCCCGGAAAGTTCAGACGGCCCGATTGCATTTTGATTATAGACTGCGTTGCTACAGGCTGCTTGCAGCGCGAACCCCCGATATCCAAGCCCATGCAAGGTTGAAGCCGCCGCAGTCGGCGTCGATGTCGAGCGCTTCGCCGCAGACGTAAAGCGGGGCGCCTGTGGCGTTGCTCACGCAAAGATCGGGTACCGAGACGCATTCGATAGATATGCCGCCACGCGTGACCTGTGCCGAGCGCTCCTCTGCCGTTCCTTCGACGGACAGTTTAAAGTGCTTGAGAATTGAGACCAGATGGATGACATCGCGCGAGCCGGGATGGCACCGCTCGAATGCCGCACAAACGACGTGTGAGAGTTGCGGGGCGAGCATGCCGTCAAGCCAGTGGGAGTTTCGGGGCGAAAAATCGCCGAGCACTTTGACGCGCCGATTGAGCGTATCGAGCAGCTCGTCTTTGGAGAAATCTGGAAAGAAGTCGAGCAGAACAGTGTCGCCCTGGTTGATACGGCGAGAGAGATTGAAGGCGGCGACGCCTGAGATGCCGAAGGCACGGAACAGCACTTCGCCGTCTTCTCGCCAGAGCTCTTCGTGACTGCGCGAGAGCGTTAAACGGGCTCGGACGCGCAGGCCATCCAGAGTTTTGAGTGCCGTCTGGTCGCCGACGACTGATGCCGATACGGGGCACAGGACAGGGCGCAGGGGCGCCAAGGGAAGGCTAAATACCTCGGCGATGCCGGTAGGGTCGCCGCCCGTAGCGATAACCACGGCCCTTGCCTGCAGGGTATCGCTCGTGCGAGGAGTATCGGCTAGCGCCTTTCGAAGCGAACGAAGCTCCGTCTTTCGGTCGCCGTGCTTTTTGGGTTTGAGTACATGAGCGGGACGATTGATCCGAAGCATCCAGCCTTCGGAAGCCTTATGAGCCGCAATTACGTTAGCCCCGCAGAGCTGGGTGATACCCAGACGCTCGCATGCATTGAGAAGCGCATCGCGCACCGACTCAGCGCGAAGGGAGTGCGGGTATAGGCGGCCTTCCTCGCGGATTGTCATGATGCCCAGCGAGGAGAAAAAACTCTCGAGATCTTGCTCGGGTTGGGGGCCCATGATGGATTCGACAAAGGCGGGGCGGTTATATCGCTGAACGTCGATGGATTCGTTTGAGAGGTTGCAGCGGCCGTTTCCGGTTGCGAGCAGCTTAAGACCGCAGGTGACGTCGCGCTCGATGACGCAGACGCTTTTGCCGACACGCGCCGCCGTAATGGCGGCAGCGAGGCCCGAGGCCCCGCCGCCGATCACCAAGACGTCATAGAAGGCGCTTGCGTTCACTTAGGCCTCGTCTGTCTCGTGTGGGGTGACGGCCTCAACGGCGGAGACGGCTTGGGGCAGCATGCCGGCGGGCAGCGCGGTTTCGACTTCTCCCTTGTCGCAGGCTTCGGCGAGCGCGGGATCGATGGGCAGCTGACCAAGGACGTCGAGATGATAGGTCTCGGCGACCTCGGGAAGCTTGCTCTTGCCGAAGACCTCGATCTTCTTGCCGCAGTCGGGGCATTCGATATAGCTCATGTTCTCGACAATGCCCAGAATCGGAACGTTCATCTTCTCGGCCATGTTGACCGCCTTGGCGACGATCATCGAGACTAAGTCTTGCGGGCTCGTGACGATGACAATGCCATCGACGGGCAGTGACTGGAAGACGGTGAGCGCGACATCGCCCGTTCCTGGAGGCATGTCGACCAACAGGTAGTCGATGGGACCCCAAGAGGTTTCGCTCCAGAATTGCCTGATGGCGCCAGCGATGACCGGACCACGCCAGAGGACGGGATCAGCCTCGTTTTGAAGCAGCAGGTTGGAGCTCATGACCTTGACGCCGTGCTCGGAGATCTCGGGCAGCATGAGGTTGCCGAGGGCATGGACATGGCGTCCGCTCATGCCGAACATTTTGGGGATGGAGGGGCCGGTGATGTCGGCGTCGAGAATGCCAACCTTGTTGCCGCGGCGGGCAAGCTCGGTTGCGATGGCACCTGTCACAAACGACTTGCCGACGCCTCCCTTGCCGGAAAGCACGGCGATAACGCGCTTGACCTCTGACAGTGTATTCTCTTCAAATTGCGACGGCGTTGTTTGTCCGCCGGCTGCTTGTGCGTGCTCGCAACCCATATAAGACTCCTTATGAATTTTGCTGGGACCAGGGTCCCACGATGTGACACGAGCGTCATTGTACCCTCGTTTGCGAGCAAGAGTCATTCGTGGTGAGCGGTGCGCGGGTGGCGTGCCTGGAGGGGACGCGGGACAATTAACCTACGAGCCTACGGAAGGAGACGGAGCAAAAGGTCTGCGAATCTTGTATTACGAACATCTGTGCGTGTTGAGTGCGCTAAACTCATCGACAGTGTGATTTGAGGTTATAGGAGGCAAGGAGCTTCCATGTCTGATTCTTCTATCGTTATCCGTGGTGCGCGCGAACACAACCTGCGTAATATCGATGTTTCCATCCCGCGCGACGAGCTCGTGGTCATTACCGGTCTTTCGGGCTCGGGCAAGAGCTCGCTGGCGTTTGACACGATCTATGCCGAGGGTCAACGTCGTTACGTGGAGAGCCTGTCGAGCTATGCGCGCCAGTTTTTAGGCCAGATGGACAAGCCCGATCTGGACTCGATCGACGGCCTTTCGCCAGCTGTTTCGATCGATCAGAAGACGACGTCCAAGAATCCGCGCTCGACGGTGGGTACTGTAACTGAGATTTATGACTACCTTCGCTTGCTTTTTGCACGCGTGGGCACGCCGCACTGTCCCGAGTGCGGTCGCGTTATCGAGCGCCAGACCACCGACCAGGTCGCCGATAAGGTCCTGACGGCGGGGGAGGGTCGTCGTGCGTTTGTGCTGGCGCCGGTGGTGCGCGGACGCAAAGGCGAGTACGCAAAATTGTTCGAGGATCTTCGGGCTGAGGGCTTTAGCCGTGTGCGCGTTGACGGTGAAGTGCGCTCGCTCGACGACCCTATCGATCTGGACAAAAAGTTCAAGCACGATATCGAGGTCGTAGTCGACCGCATCGTGATTCGGGAAAACTCTCTGGGCCGCATCGCCGAGGCTGTTGAGCAGGCGACTGCCTTGGCGCACGGCAATGTGAACGTGTACATGCTGCCCGATCGTGATGCTCCCGAGGGAACCGAGGGCGAGTTGCTGGAGTATTCGTTGGCTCTGGCGTGCCCAGAGCACGGGCACTCCATCGACGACCTACAACCGCGCGACTTCTCGTTCAACGCGCCCTATGGCGCGTGTCCCGAGTGCGATGGTCTGGGCTTTAAGAAAACGGTCGATGCCGAGGCGCTGATTGAGGACCCGTCGAAGTCGATTGCCGATGGAGTCTTTGGAAGCCTGTTCGGCAATTCGAACTACTACCCCCAGATTTTTGCCGCGGTCTGCAAGCACTTTAAGGTGAGCGCGGATACGCCGTGGAAAGACCTACCTCCGCGAGTGCGTCGTGCATTTTTGGATGGCATGGGCGACAAGAAGATTTCGGTCGACTATCAAAAGCTCGACGGTCGTCGCAGCCAGTGGGACACCAAGTTTTCGGGCGTGCGCAATATCCTGTACGAGCGCTATACCGAGACGACCAACGAGAACACTAAGGCGCGCCTGGAGAAATACATTCGCGAGGAGCCGTGCTCGAGCTGCCATGGCGCTCGCCTGCGTCCCGAGATGCTCGCCGTCACCGTGGGCGGCAAGTCCATTTATGAGGTTTGCTGCCTGTCGTGCCGCGAGTCGCTCGAGTTTTTTGAGGGCCTTGAGCTCACTGAGCGTCAACAATTCATCGGCGGTCGTATTGTCAAGGAAATCTTGGAGCGCCTGCGTTTTCTAGTTGATGTCGGCCTTGATTACCTGACGCTCGATCGTGCCTCGGCGACGCTTTCCGGCGGTGAGGCCCAGCGCATTCGCCTGGCAACGCAGATCGGCGCCGGCCTCATGGGCGTTCTGTACATTCTGGACGAGCCGTCGATCGGCCTTCACCAGCGTGATAACGAGCGCCTGATCAAGACGCTCGAGCGCTTGCGCGACATCGGTAATACCGTTATCGTCGTCGAGCACGACGAAGATACAATTCGCGCTGCCGACTACGTGATCGATATGGGTCCCGGTGCGGGCGTTAACGGCGGACACGTGGTCGCCGCGGGAACGCCTGCCGATATCATGGCGTGTCCCGATTCCATGACGGGTGCTTATTTGACCGGCAAGCGGATGATCCGCGTGCCCGATGAGCGCCGCAAGCCCGGCCGCGGCTGTCTTAAGATTACGGGCGCCCGCGCTAACAACCTCAAAAACGTTACCGCCAAGATTGAGTTCGGTACGCTCACAGTCGTTACCGGTGTTTCGGGATCGGGCAAGAGCTCCCTGGTCACCGATACGATTGCGCCCGCGCTTACGAATGCTATCCATCGTTCGACGCGTCCCGTGGGACCGTACAAGAAGATTGAGGGTATCGAGTGCATCGATAAGGTAATCGATATCGACCAGTCACCGATCGGTCGCACGCCGCGTTCGAACCCTGCGACCTATATTGGCCTGTGGGATGATTTGCGTGCGCTATTTGCAAGCACGCCGGAGTCGAAGGCGCGCGGCTACTCGCCGGGACGTTTCTCCTTTAACGTAAGCGGCGGTCGCTGCGAGGCGTGCAAGGGCGATGGCCAGATCAAGATCGAGATGCACTTCCTTCCCGATATCTATGTCCCCTGTGAGGTATGTGGCGGCAAGCGTTATAACCGCGAGACACTCGAGGTTACCTACCGCGGCAAGACAATCTCAGACGTGCTCGACATGAGCGTGGCCGAGGCACTGGCTTTCTTTGGGAATATCCCGCAGATTAAGCGCAAACTGCAGACCCTATATGACGTGGGTCTGGGCTACGTGAGCTTGGGCCAGCCCGCTACGACGCTTTCGGGCGGCGAGGCGCAGCGCGTGAAGCTCGCCAAGGAGCTTCATCGTCGTCAGACAGGCAAGACGTTCTACATTTTGGACGAGCCAACGACCGGCCTTCATTTTGAGGATGTTCGCCAGCTGCTCGACGTGTTGCAGCGTCTAGTCGATGCGGGCAATACGGTGCTGGTGATCGAGCACAACCTCGATGTCATCAAGGTCGCCGACCGCCTGATCGATATGGGCCCCGAGGGCGGCAATGGCGGCGGAACCGTCGTGGTCTCAGGCACGCCGGAGCAAGTCGCGGCATGTTCGCAGAGCTACACGGGCAAGTTCTTGGCGCCGTTGCTCAAGCGTGACCGTGAGCGTCAGGCGCAGCTCGACGCACAGTAAAGAGACGTTGTAGTACCGACGCGCCACCGATTCCTTCTGATTCGGTGGCGCTTCTGTGTGTCGAGATGGCATATGCGGCGGAATTGGCCCTATACTTAATCCTTGCGTCGCTCTGCGAGGGAAAGGATGTGCCATGGCAAAGGCTGTTAAGACGCCAAAAACCAATGCGATGCGCGAGCTGGAAAGCGCCGGCATCTCCTATGTTCTCCATACGTACGAAGACGATGGCGACGAATCGTCGGGGCTGGGCGTCGCGATTTCCGAGCAGCTTGGCGAGGAGCCCGGTCAGGGATTTAAGACCCTGGTCTGCACGACGCCGTCCAACGACCATGTTGTGTGCTGCATTCCTGTTGCCGACGAGCTCGACCTCAAGGCCGCCGCGCGCGCCGCAGGCGAAAAGTCGCTGACCATGATGCATGTCAAAGATTTGCTTGCCGCGACGGGGTATGTCCGCGGCGGTTGCAGCCCGGTCGGTATGAAAAAACGCTTCCGGACGCTGATCGATGAGACATGCGTCCTTTGGGATACCATTTTTATCTCGGGTGGCAAGCGCGGCTATCAGCTTGAGCTTGCTCCCGATGACTTAGTTGCATTTTGCGGGGCGACGGTTGCCCCGATCACGAGAGAGGACTGAGCGATGCCGCAGGAAGAATCAAAGCGCGGAGCTCACTTTGCAAAAGGGTCGGCTCCTCAGGCGCCCGCGCCCGAGGCCGCTTCGTTCGATAACGAGATTCGAAACGCCTGGTCCGCTGCCGCTGACCCGGGCGAGACGGCCGTGTACTTGCGTGCCGCCGGTGCCGGCACGGCGCTTCCCCGTACGGTTCTTTCTTCGGCTCGTCCCGATGAGACGGCTGTCTTTTTGGCCGCTGCTCAATCGAGCGCCAGCGTGAAGTCGATCGCCTCCGAGGCTCCTCGTGTGCCGCGTCCCGATGAGACAGCGGTGTTTTTGATGGCAGCCCAGGGAAAGAGCACGCCGCAGAGCGCTCCTGCCGCTCGTTCCGCCAAGCCCGCGGCTCATGATGATGGCGAACCGCTTCTTTCGGATGACGAATGGTCGCCGCTTGGTTCGACCGATCCCGTCGAGGGCGTGGCCATCGACGGTGATGACGATTGGGACCCTCTGTCGTTTTCTGCCCGAACCGTCGCCGCCAAAGAAGTTGACACGGTGTTTGGCGACCATGCCATATTCGATGATGATGCCGTATCCGGAAACAACATGCCGAACAGCGATGACGTCGCACCTGCTGATGACGCCGTTTTGGTTGACGATCCCTTTGCGATGACCGGCTCCTTTGCCGTCGTGGACGATTTACTGCCACAAGATGAGGTTCATGAGGACTCTCAGGACGACGTAGACGATATGGGTTCGTCGGACTACTCCACGGTTGGTCGTTCTGCTGGCCTCATGACCGTGCTGACCATCGTGTCGCGCGTCACCGGGTTTATCCGCACGTGGGCCATGGCGGCCGCCATCGGCATGTCGCTGCTCTCGTCCTCCTATCAGGTTGCCAACAACCTGCCCAATATGCTCTACGAGCTCGTGATGGGCGGCATGCTCGTTACGGCGTTTTTGCCAGTGTATATGGGTGTGAGGCGCGAGCAGGGTCGCGAGGCATCGAACGAGTATGTCGGCAACCTGCTTGGTATTCTGCTTCTGCTGCTGGGCGGTATCTCGCTGCTGGGCACCGTGTTTGCTCCCGGCTTTATTTGGACGCAGTCGTTCCTTTCGGGCGATGGCGGCAGCATGGATACCGCTGCGTTCATGTTCCGCTTCTTTGCTATTCAAATTCTGTTTTATGGCTTGGGCTCGGTGTTCTCGGGCGTTCTCAACGCACACCGCGACTACTTCTGGTCGACGTTTGCCCCGGTTCTCAACAATGTCATCGTCATCGCCAGCTTTATGGGCTTTGCTCCCGTGTCTGCACAATTTGGCGAGCAGGCCGGTATTATCTTGATCGCAGCTGGTACGACCCTCGGCGTCTTTGTCCAGATGGCCTGCCAGATTCCCGCGCTTGGCAAGCATGGCGTGCATCCTCATATCCATATCGACTTTAAGGATCCCGCGCTGCGACAGACGATCGCGCTTGGTATCCCGACGCTGCTCGCCACGGTGTGCATGTTTGTCTCGACCTCAATTACCAATGCCGCCGCGCTGGTGGTGCAGCCCGAGACCGGCCCTTCCGTCATCGCATATGCGCGCCTGTGGTACACATTGCCCTATGCGCTGATCGCCGCCTCGCTTTCGACGGCACTCTATACCGAACTCTCTCACGATGCGCAGGAGAAGGATTACGACAGCGTCCGCACGGGCATTTCGCGCGGTGTCGCCCAGATGCTCTTCTTCCTGATTCCGTTTGCGATGTATCTGATCGTCTTCGCCCGTCCGCTCAACATGATCTACTGCGCCGGCAAGTTCAATGAATCCGGTGTGGCGCTGGTGTCGGAGTTCCTTATCTATCTGGCACTTTCCCTGCCGCTCTACGGCGTGGTCGTGCTGATGCAGAAGAGCTTCTCGGCCCTGCTCGATATGAAACCTTATAGCCGCTATTGCCTGTACTCCGCTATCGGCCAGGCCGGTTCGGTGCTGCTGTTTGGCGTGGTGCTGGGCTACGGTATGCCGGCAATTGCGCTTTCGTACGTCGTTGACTACGTGGTCTTGGTCGGATGCTCACTGTGGTGGCTGCGCCGTCGTCTGCATGGCCTTCAGGTCAAGTCTATCCTGCATGGCGGTTTCTTCGGCCTACTGTTCGGTGGCTTGGGCGCTGCCGCGGGCGCCGGCGTCATGTGGGCACTTGAGCACTTTGTCGGAGCGCTTGGCAGCTCGATCCTCATTACCCTGGGCTACGTTTGTGTTGCAGGCGTCGTCTCGCTCGCTGTAACTTTTGGTCTTGCCTTCGTCTTTAAGATGCCCGAGGTTTCGGCTCTGCTTCGTCGCAAGTAGGTGCGCGTGGCAGGTCACGACAACATTCCAACACTTGCCGAGCAGGTTTCGCGCGTTCCCACGCAACCCGGCTGCTACCTTTGGAAAGATGCCAAGGGTGATGTCGTCTATGTGGGCAAGGCAAAAAACCTGCGTGCCCGTATGCGTCAATACGTGACGCTGCAGGACGAGCGTCAAAAGATCCCGCTCATGATGCAGCTGGTGGCGAGTTTCGACTATATCGTGGTGGAGACCGAGCACGAGGCATTGGTGCTCGAGCGCAATCTGATTGGCCAGTACCATCCGTACTTTAACGTCGATCTCAAAGACGATAAAAGCTATCCCTTTATCGCCATTACCAAGAGCGACTTGTTTCCGGCTATCAAATACACGCGAGAGCGTCATAAACCGGGAACGCGCTATTTTGGCCCCTATACCGATAGCCGTGCGGCGCGTGAGACCATCGATACGCTACGCAAGGTTATTCCTATTTGCTCGGCATCCTGTGCGGAATGGCGCCGCTGCCGCCGCATCGTCGAATCTCATAAGGGCGAAGAAGACATCGTCAATATGATTTGCGCGCAAAACGGGCGTCCCTGCTTTGACTACCATGTCGGGCGCGGGCCGGGCGCATGCGTCGGCGCGATTTCCCCTGCCGACTATGCCAAGAACGTCAAACGTGTCGAACGTTTCTTGTCGGGCCATCGCAAGGATGTCGTTGACGAGCTTACGTCCGAGATGACGGAGGCAGCCGAGACGCTCGATTTTGAGCGTGCGGCGCGCGTCAAGCGTCGCCTGGACGTCATTAGGGGCCTGGACGATCGCCAACAGGTCGTTTTTCCATCGAGCGTCGATATCGACGTCATCGGCTTCTATCGCGAAGAGACTATCTCTGCCGCCTGTGTCTTTGTCGTTCGCGAGGGCCGAACGGTTCGAACTTGTGAGTTCATCCTCGATAAAGGCCTGGATGTCGACGAGGAAGAGCTCCAATCGGGCTTTCTCAAGCGCTATTACGACGAGACGGCTGATATTCCAGCCGAGATCAATCTCTCTGTCGAGCTTGAGGATGCCGAAGCGTTGGGGGAGTGGCTTGCGGGCAAGCGCGAACGCTCTTGCCATCTCCATAGGCCGCAGCGCGGCGAAAAGCACCGCCTGCTCGATATGGCTTCCAAAAATGCGCGCCATGCCCTCATGCGCTACATGATGCGCACGGGGTATGCTGACGATCGCACCAATCAGGCGCTCCTGGAGCTCGAAAGCGCGCTGGCGCTGCCTGCGCCGCCGTTGCGCATCGAGTGCTTCGATATCTCGACGTTGCACGGCACCTTTACCGTCGCTTCGATGGTGGTATTTACCAACGGCCGTGCCGACAAGGGTCAGTATCGTCGCTTTAAAATTCAGGCCGAATTGGACGAGGCAAACGACTTCGTATCGATGTCCGAGGTTCTGGGGCGTCGCTATGCTCCCGAGCGCATGGCGGACGAGCGCTTTGGCTCGCGCCCCGATTTGCTCGTTGTGGATGGCGGCAAGCCGCAATTGACCGCTGCAATTAAGCAACTTGAGGCGCTTGGCCTCGATATACCAGTTTGTGGCTTGGCAAAGGCCGATGAGGAGGTTTTCGTGCCGTGGGACGAGACTCCCGTCGTGCTGCCGACCGGCTCCGCTTCGCTTTATCTGATCAAGCAGGTTCGCGATGAATCCCACCGATTTGCGATTACGTTCCACCGCGAGTTGCGCGATAAAGCTATGACGGTTTCGGTGCTTGACGACGTTCCGGGCGTGGGACCCACTAGAAAGCGTGCCATCATGCGCCATTTTGGCTCGATGAAGCGTTTGCGCGCGGCCAGCGAGCAGGAGATTGCGGAAGTTCGAGGCGTTCCGGCCGATGTCGCCAAAGCGGTCCACGAGGCGCTTGTTGCATGGAATGCCGAGCGCGCCCAGGCATCGGCCAACCGTTCCGAAAACTAAACGCGCTTCTAAACAACTGATATACATGATTGGCCGATTTTCAATCATTTATTTCGCGGCGATTACCTGTCGATTTCGGGTTTTATTAACGCTAAAACGTTTGACTAGCCATGGTGAATAACCCTGCTATCCTGCGGGTTGACGAAGACTGATATCTCACATCGTCGATACATACTGTCTGTCGAATCGTTTGTCAATGAATTCGGTGAACGGTAGTAAATACCGTTCAAGCGTATGTATGTATCGGTCGCCGAGCGCGGCACCCAAGTTGGGTTCGTCGGTAGGTAAGGTATATATCGTCCGCAAGTTGCGCGGGGGCAAGTCTAGGTGCCCCCGGGTAAGATTCTCTATTGATAGGAGAAGACATGGCCATCATCAACAAGGGTATGTCCAGGCGTTCGTTCCTCGGCCTCACCGGCAGCGTCGCTGCTGTCGCAGGGCTTGGTCTCACTGGCTGCGGTGGCAGCTCTAGCGACGAAGGTTCCGCTTCCGGTTCCACCGATTCCGCCAACCGTGGCGGCGGCGTGATCACCGCTGGTTCCGCTTACGCTCCGTCCAGCTTCGACCCCGCCAGCACCGGCTCCGCTGTGGGCCTGGGCGCTAACTGGCACGTCGTCGAGGGTCTTTACGGCATCGATTACCACGACTACAGCACCTTCAACGAGCTCGCCACCGACGATCCCAAGTCCGTGGACGACACCACCTTCGAGGTCACCATCCGCAAGGGCGCCAAGTTCTCCGATGGCACCGAGGTCACCGCTGACGACGTCGTCGCTTCCTACACCGCTTGCGCTGCTTCCGCTACCTATGCTCCGTTCTTCCAGCCCTTCGAGTCCATCGAGGCCAAGGACGCCAGCACCGTGACGGTCAAGACCAAGGTCCCCAACTTCTCCCTGCTCAAGGATCGTCTGGCCATCATCCGCGTTACCCCGGCTACCCAGTCCGAGGAGGATCGCGCCAAGCAGCCGATCGGTTCCGGCCCCTGGATGTACGACTCTATCTCCGATACCGAGATCACCCTGGTTCCCAACCCCGAGTACAACGGTGAGTATGCTGCCGAGGATAAGAAAATCCAGTACAGCATCCTGACCGACCCCACCGCTCGCGTTACCGCTCAGCAGGAGGGCTCCACGCTCGTTATGGAGCTCGTCACCGCTGACGCCGTCGACCAGCTCGAGAGCGCCGGCTGCAAGATCGATAACGTCCAGGGTTTCGGCACCCGCTTCATCATGTTCAACGTCGCCAAGGAGCCTTGGAACAACGTCAAGGTCCGTCAGGCCGTCATGTACGCGCTCGACACCGAGAAGATGGTCAGCAACACCTTCGCCGGCCTTGCCACCGCTGCCAGCTGCTACCTGCCCAAGAGCTTCACCAACTATCATGAGGCTTCCACGGTGTACAAGACCGACGCCAAGAAGGCCAAGAAGCTCATTGAGGAGTCCGGCATCACCCCGGGCGCCATCACCCTGCGCACTACCGACAACGAGCAGATTAAGGGCATGGCCGCCCAGGTCAAGAACGACCTCGACGCTCTCGGCTTCGAGGTGACCATCCAGACCGATACCTCGCCGGCCACCTACGCTGCCATCGACGGCGGCGAGGCCTACGATATCCTCCTTGCCCCTGGCGATCCTTCCTGCTTCGGCGCTGACCCCGACCTGCTGCTCAACTGGTGGTACGGCGACAACGTCTGGATGCAGACCCGTTGCCCGTGGAAGGAGTCCGCTGAGTGGCAGAAGCTCCACGGTCTCATGGACGAGGCTCTTGCCGCCGAGGGCGACGAGCAGCAGAAGAAGTGGAACGAGTGCTTCGACATCATCGCCGACAACGCTGTTCTGTACCCCGTTGTCCACGTCAAGACCGTCTCCGCTTCCTGGGACGATCCGTCCACCGCGCCCAACGGCGAGGCCCTCGATGGCTTCAAGGGCATCGGCACGACGAGCATGTCCTTCAGGGGCGTCGCGACCGTCAAGGCCTAAGACTCGCTTGAGTCATATGTGGGGCGTCGGTCGTAAGGCAACGTCCTCATAGTTGAAACAAAGACCCGGGCGGCCTCGATGTCGCTCGGGTCTTGTAATGAGTATCCATACTCATATACCAGTTGGTCCTACCGACAAAAGAAAGGGGAGAGAACGTGAACAACTTTCTACGTTTGATTGGAAGGCGTCTCGTGGCGCTGCCGATCATGGCATTGGGCGTCACCGTCCTGGTGTTCTTCCTTATGTCGTTCTCCAAGACCGACCCCGCCTATACGGCGTTGGGTGACGGTGCCTCGCCCGAGGCGGTTGCCGAGTACCATGAGAAGTATGGTCTGGACGACCCCTGGCCCGTGCGCTACGTGCGCTATATGGGCGATCTGATCCATGGTGACATGGGCACCTATGGTGCTGCTCGCAACTCCGTTGCCAAGCGCATCTCCACGGCCCTGCCCGTCACGATGCAGCTGACCTTTATCGGTCTTGCCATCGGCGCGGTCGTCTCGTTTTTGCTCGGCGTTATCGCGGCACTGTATCGCGATAAATGGCCGGACCAAGTGATCCGCGTCTTTTCCATCGCCGGCCTGGCAACCCCGTCGTTCTGGCTTGCCGTTCTGTTGATTCTGCTGTTCTCTTCCTACCTTAAGGTGCTCCCGGCGTCCGGTGCTCTGCCTCACTTCACCACCAACCCGGCTGGCTATCTGGGACGTATGATCATGCCCGCTATCGCTCTGGCATTCCCGCTGACGGGCCAGATGACTCGTATCGTGCGTACGGCCATGGTCGAGGAGCTCGATAAGGACTATGTCCGTATGGCTCGCGGCGCCGGCGTTCCCGAGAAGGTCGTAGTCGGCATCAACGTCTTGCGCAACGCGCTGATCACCCCGGTCACCACCCTCGGTCTTAAGATCGGCTACCTCATGGGCGGTGCTGTCGTCATCGAGGTCATCTTCAACCTCCCCGGCATGGGTACTGCGATTCTGCAGGGCGTTCAGGGCAACGAGGCGAACCTGGTTCAGGGTGTCGTCATCGTCGTTGCTCTTGCCTTCATCATCATCAACATCGTGGTTGACATGCTCTACCTGCTCATCAACCCGCGCATCAGGACGGTGTAGATTATGGTAAAGATTCGAGAGAAGCAAACCGAGCAGCTCGAGAAAGCTGCCTCCAAGGGGCTCAAGCTCGGTGGCTGGAAGAAGATGACGCTGTCTTCTAAGATTGCCGCCGTCGTGCTGGTGCTGGTCGCCCTGACCGCGATCCTTGCTCCCCTGCTTGCCCCCTATAGCCCGGTCGAGATTTTCACTGCTCGCCAGGCTCCCGGCAACGGATTTATCTTCGGTACCGACGATAAGGGTCGCGACATTCTGTCGCGCATGCTCTACGGTGGTCGTTACTCGCTGATCATCGGCTTCGGTGCTACCGCCATGGCTCTGGTCTGCGGCTCGGTCGTGGGCGCCCTCGCGGCGGTTTCGCGCAAGTCCGTTTCCGAGGCGATCATGCGCATCCTGGACATCATCATGTCCATCCCGGGCATCGCCCTCGCTGCCGTCTTCGTCTCCATCCTGGGCAATTCCGTGCCGTCGATCATCTTTGCGATCGGCTTTATGTACACCCCGCAGATCGCCCGTATCGTGCGCGCCAACATCGTGTCCGAGTACGGTGAGGACTATGTCCGCGCGGTCATCGTGTCCGGTGCCAAGGCTCCGTGGATTTTGATCAAGCATGTTCTGCGTAACTGCATCGCCCCGATCATGGTCTTCACCGTGACCTTGGTCGCCGACGCCATCATCTTCGAGGCCTCGTTGACCTTCATCGGCGCCGGCATCCAGGAGCCCACCGCTACCTGGGGCAACATTCTCGCCGACGCTCGCGGTGGCGTGCTCGCTGGCCGTTGGTGGCAGGCACTGTTCCCGGGCCTGGCCATCATGATCACCTGCCTGGCGCTCAACATCCTCTCCGAGGGCATTACCGACGCCATGGCCGCTGCTCCCTCCGCCGCCCTGGATCCGACCGATTCCTCCAAGCGCCGCGAGGCCGACCTGCTGGTCTCCGACCCCGTTCGTGCCTACAAGGAGCAGGCTCAGTCCCTGTCCGCCCGTCTTGGCGCCCTGCGCGATGTCGAACTCAAGCGTAACGACCGCCATGTGCCCGATGAGTCCGTTGAGCCGATCCTTTCGGTCCGCGATTTCTGCATCCAGTTTGAGCACCACGGTGATATCAACGTCGTCGACCACGTTAACTTTGACGTCCGTCCCGGCCAGACCATGGGCCTGGTAGGCGAGTCCGGCTGCGGTAAGTCCATCACCACGCTGGCCATCATGGGCCTGACCGACGATGACGAGCATCTTTCCGGCGAGGTTCTCTGGGAGGGCCGCGACCTGCTCAAGATGAGCAAGAAGGAGTGGTTCGGCCTGCGCGGTACCGATATCGCCATGGTCTATCAGGACGCCCTGTCCTCGCTCAACCCCTCCATGCTCATTTCCGCTCAGATGAAGCAGCTCACCAAGCGTGGCGGCACCCGTAGCGCCGAGGAGCTCCTGGAGCTCGTGGGCCTCGACCCCAAGCGTACGCTCGAGAGCTATCCGCATGAGCTTTCCGGTGGTCAGCGTCAGCGCGTTCTGATCGCTATGGCCCTTACCCGCGACCCCAAGCTGGTCATCTGCGACGAGCCCACGACCGCTCTGGACGTTACCGTCCAGAAGCAGGTCATCAAGCTGCTCAACGATCTTCAGGCCAAGCTCGGCTTTGCCATGATCTTCGTTTCGCATGACCTGGCTCTGGTCGCCGAGGTCGCCCATAACATCACGGTTATGTACGCCGGTCAGGTTATCGAGCAGGCGCCCACCAAGGAGCTGCTCACCAACCCGATTCACGAGTACACCCGCGGCCTTCTGGGTTCCGTCCTGTCCATCGAGAGCGGTTCGGGCCGCCTGCACCAGGTGCCCGGCGCCGTTCCGAGCCCGCGCGATTTCCCCAAGGGCGACCGCTTCGCGCCCCGCTCGAGCCATCCGCGCATCGGCCTGGACACCCGTCCGGTCTTCAAGCGCGTGCCCGGCACCGAGCACTTCTATTCCGAGCTCCCCGACGAGGTGCTCAAGGCAAATGGTTTGACCCCTCACGCGGAGGTGATGTAGATGAGCGAGACCGCAGTCAACGGCGTCGAGCCGATCATCTTCCTTGATGACGTCCACGTCACCTTTAGGACCCGTACCGGCTCGATTCTGCACCCCAACCTGGTTCACGCCGTCCAGGGTGTAACGATTAAGCTCATGCCCGGACAGACCATCGGCATCGTCGGCGAGTCCGGTTGCGGAAAGTCCACCACGGCTAACGTCATGTGCGGCCTGCAAGCCCCCACGAGCGGCAAGGTCTACTTTAAGGGCAAGGACGTCACCAAGCGTACCGCCGAGGACCGTCGTCACATGGGCCGCGTCATCTCGGTCGTGTTCCAGAACCCCGCGACGGCACTCAACCCCCGCATGGTCGTTCGCGAGCAGCTGCTCGATCCCATGCGCGTCCACAACCTGGGCACCGAGGCCGAGCAGGAGAAGCGCGTCAAGGAACTCTTGGAGCTCACCGGTCTGCCCAGTTCTGCCGCCGAGGTTCTTCCCGGCCAGCTTTCGGGCGGCCAGCGCCAGCGCGTCGCAATTGCCCGTGCCCTGTCGTTGAACCCTGACGCCATCATCGCCGACGAGCCCACCTCGGCTTTGGACGTTTCGGTCCGCGCGCAGATCCTCAACCTGCTGACCGATCTTAAGAAGGAGCTCGGCCTGGCCATGGTGTTCATTAGCCATGACATCCAGACGGTCCGCTACATCTCCGACGACATTATCGTCATGAATGGCGGCAAGATCGTCGAGCAGGGCGAGGCCAAGCAGGTCTTCCAGCACCCCCAGGACCCCTACACCAAGATGCTGCTCGGCGCTGCGCCGTCGCTGCTGCATCCCAAGCTCGGCGAGTAGCCTCGCTTTCCCTCCCGTGCGCCCGGGTACCATGAAGGGGGCCCCACC
>CABUUD010000024.1 GCA_902494585.1 uncultured Collinsella sp.
ATGAGCGTACCTACCAGCGCCCGATTATCTTGCGTGCCGTCGAGTCCAGCGATGCCATGACCGCCGACTGGGCCAAGCTGCCCTATGACGTACTGGCCCGCATCTCCGGCCGTATCGTTGCCGAGGTTCCCGGCGCCAACCGCGTGTGCTATGACATCACGTCCAAGCCGCCCGCGACCATCGAGTGGGAATAGAACAGACGTTCGAAAAAATAATATAGCATAAGATAGCGGGCACGGTTTCAATCGAATCCGTGCCCGCTGCTGTATGTGTGTCCTTGCACGCTCAATATGCGCCGTAAAAGCCGTCTTCTTCAACGTCAAAGTGGATGCGCTTCATTTTTTGTCTCTCAAAATCTTATTTTCACGATTTGCATTTTCATCCCGTTGTCACCGACCCTTGCGAGAAACCGGAAAAAGCCGCTGACAGAAGGGTCCCTCAAATCGTTGTAGCCCAGCATATAGCCGCGACTTGTGACCTGCAGACGGCTGTCCCACGTGCCGATTTCCTTGGCGGCATCCGAAACCGCAAAATATGCCCCCACATCCTTGATTTTCGCAGTCTTAAGCCATGTTTTTGCGATCATCTTTACTGCCGTCCGATTGGCAGCATCAAAGACCAGCACACCGCCGGGGAAAGCGTCCGCCATCCCCCGTACCAGTTCCCGGACCTGCTGGGTCAGAAAGTAATAGAACACCCCGGAGGCAAAGAACACCGCCCCGCCGGAGGCATCGATTTTGCTAAACCATGCGGTGTCTTTCAGGTCGCAGGGGATATTTTGTTCTCGATCCCCGGCGGGCAGTAGCTGCTGCCGCAAGGCAATCACATCCGGGAAGTCCAGATTGTAGATCTTGCATCTACCGTTGTCGCAGGTTCTGCCGGTGTTGTCCAGCCCGCAGCCCAGATTGACCACCGCCGCATTGGGGTGGCTTTTCAGGTAATCCTGCACCTCGAAAGCAAGATCACCCTGCCGCATGGCCACCTCCAGCGCACCAAAACGCTGCATCAGGCTGCGGGAGCCTTTCTCTGCCTCTGAAAAGTCGTAGTCGATCTGGTCGAGCAGACGAACCGCTGTTTCATCCCTGTAAAGGTTCGGGTACAGCTCCGTACACAGCTTCCGGGAATACAGCGGGAGGATCAGCGTCTCCTGCACGGTGTTTTTCTCAATTTTACATTTCATAGGTTTCTTCCTCAGTGAATAAATACTGTCATAATTGCCGCCAGCACAGCCGCTATGACCGTCATGCCTATCGCCATGTGCAGGATGGATGCAAAAATGCCCGTGCTTGATGCCCTTACTTCCGCGCCGTGACGCAGAGCCACCTTTTCTTTTTGCGTATCTGCACCTCGTGAAAACCAGCCTGCTCCAGACACTCCTTTAATTCAATGTCCTTGTAGATGGTCATGCCGCCGATGACCTGCGTCCACCTCTCGTCCTTGTCCGTATCGCCATTGCTCTCGTTGCAGATAAGAATTGTCCCGCCTGGCTTCAGCGTCCGCCAGACCTCACGGAAGCATCGGGGCAAATCAGGCCAAAAATAGACGGTCTCAAAGGCCGTGACAGCATCGAAGTAGCTATCCTGCAACGCCATATCCACCACACTGCCTTGCAGAACGGCGCAACGCCCCTCCTGAATTGCAGTTCGGTTGAGCTTTCTAGCCTTCTCCACGCTGACGGGCGAATAGTCGATGCCCTTGACGACGCCATGCGGGCATTTTTCCAGCAGCCGTTTTATGTTCGCCCCACCGCCGCAGCCGCAATCCAGCACCTTGGCGTTTGGCGCAAGTCGTAGAAATCGAAGTCCCCACCGCGCCATAGGGCTGTGGCCCAGATTCATCATGGCAACCATAAGTTTTCCGCCGAGGCCCACGGGCTTGCGGGTGTTTTCAAAGAACGACATCTGGCCCCTCCGATTTCGTACATTCCGCATAGGTCAACGGGAACGAGGCCTTCAGCACCGCGCTTTTCTGCACCGCCCAGCCGTTTTGACGCAGGAAACGCAGGTATTCCTCGCTTGTCCACCTGCTGTGGAGGGGGAATCCCGCCATACTCATGAAAAAGGCTTTTGCCTTGCCGGAAACCGAATTCCCCGCGTGGGTGAAGGTTGGCGCGATGAGCACGCCGTCGTCCTTCAGCACCCGCCTGATTTCTTGCAAGGCCTTTTCCGGATGCGGCACTATGTGAAGCGCGTTGGACACGATCACCACTTCGAAGGACTTCTGTGCATAGGGCAGGCGGAACATATCTTGTACGGAAAAGTGCAGCTTTGCGGATTGATTGTCCCGCTTTGCTTCTAGGATCATCTTTGCAGAAGCGTCCGTAGCCTCGATGTGCGCCGCCGCATTCACAATGTTCTTTGCGATAAGCCCCGTGCCGGTGGCAACCTCCAGTACGGTTTTTTCTTTCACCACCGGCCGGATCAGCCTATAGATCTTCTCATACGCCGCCCGGTCGTTTCGCATGAAACGGTCGTACCGACCGGCATTCTTGTCCCAGAAGTCCTTGCGTTCGTGCATGGCTATCGCCCCCAAAAAGTTAGAGCCATCTAACCATAACACACGAATCATGCAGTAAGATGAGGCTAACCTTATTTTCTTGGCAAAGACGCATCTCTCCGACCCTTTGAATCACCCCTTTTCACGCTGCCCGCTACGAACCCCGGCGGAAACCAGGGAGTGATTAAAGGAGCGACCTGCGGTTTTGCGAATCAATTGAGTCATTCCCGAAACCGCGAATCAAGGGCCTGATTCGCTCAAATTGCGCACGAATCAGCCCTCGGGCGGTACGACGCGACACGCATCGACAACACTCGGACTGGATTAGTCATCGAGTGGGAATAGTAATTGGACATTTGCTCTTGTTTTTCATACGGTTTCGTACGGTTCCGATGGCGACCGATGGGGGCGTTTCGCAACCGCCGCACCTGCAAGCCACATGGTCTCACAATCGGGCAAAAACTCAGAAGGCTCCTCGAGAAAAACGAAGAGCCTTCCTGTTTCCTTCGACGCGGGATCGGGACCCCCGCCGATCTAGAGGCACTCGGTCAGAATCTGGAACACCTCGCTGCGCTCCAGTTTCTTGGCGCAGCCGCCGGTGAGCACGCAGGTGTCCGCAACCTTGTGCAGCGTCTCGTCGGACGCGTCGGAGCCCATCTCGGCGAAGCTCGTGGGAAGCCCCATCTCGCCGATGAACGTCTGCAGGCGGTCGATGCCTTCGAGCGCCACCGTAAGGTCGTCTTTGCCCTTGGCGTCGACGTCCCACACCTCGCGTGCCCAGCGGGCGAACTGCGCGGACGCCTCGGGGGCCAGGTGGCGGTAGAGCGCAGGGTGGATGACCGCGAGGCCCATTCCGTGGTTGGTGTGGGTGTACGCGCCGTACTGGTGCTGGATCATGTGCGCCTGGAAGTCCGTTGACTTGCCGATCTTGAGCACGCCGTTCTCGGCTATGGCGGAGTCGTATACGAGCTCGCTTCTGGCATCGAGGTTCTGGTCGTCGTCCGCGATGATCCGCATGTTGCGGATGACGTTACGCTGGATGGCGAGGTTGATGTCGTCGGTGACATTGCGCCCGCGCGGGCTTCCGAAATAGCTCTCCATGCAGTGCGAGAGCGTGTCGAACGCGCCGCTCATGAACTGCGCGTGCGGTACGGTGAGCGTGAGCGCTGGGTCAAGCGCCGCCCACGAGGGCAGCGCGCCGAAGAAGGCACCCTTCACATGCGTTTCCTCGTTGGTGATGACGGCGCCGTTGTTCTGCTCGGCGCCCGTGCCGGAGAGTGTCACGATGCAGCCCATGGGGATGAACGAGCTCGGCATCTTGCCGTCGACGTGCTCGAACGTCTCGATGTCCTCGTCAAGCATCGCCTGCGCGGAGACCACCTTGCAGCAGTCGAAGACCGACCCGCCACCGACGGTGAGAATGAAGTCGACCTGCTCCTCGCGTGCGAGCGCGGCGCCCTCCTGGCACTTCTCGTAGGTCGGGTTGGGCATGATGCCGCCGAAGTCCACCACGCGCTTGCCGGCGCCCGTGAGCTTCTCGACTACGTGGTCGTAGACGCCGGTCCGCTTGACCGAGCCTCCGCCGTAGGCGAGCATCACTGTCTTGCCCATGGCACCCATCTCGGCGTCGAGTGCCTGGTCCATGGCCCCCTCGCCGAAGTAGTTCCTGACCGGGTAGTCGTACGTGAATGAGTTCATGGCAATTCCTCCTAGTAAGTTATCAGTGCGGTCTGACCGCTCGTCTACACGTTGCGCACGAGCCCGGACATCCATTCGATGGTGGCGGGGTCGTGGTGGTCGAAGAACGCGCTGCGCCCGGTGTCGAGCGCGGCGATGGCGACCATCTCGTCGTCGCCCAGCGCGAAGTCGAAGACGTCGAAGTTTTGCTCCATGCGATCGCGGTGCGTGCTCTTGGGGATGCAGACCACACCGCGCTGCAGCAGCCAGCGCAACACGACCTGGGCGACCGTCTTGCCGTGCGCCTCGCCGATGCGAGCGAGGACCTCGTTGCGGAAGAGGTCGTTTCTGCCCTCCGCAAAGGGCGCCCAGCCCTCCATGGCTACCTCCTTGCCGGCCATATACTCCTGTGCCTCGCGCTGCTGGAAGAACACGTTGCACTCGACTTGGTTCAGGGCGGGGGCGATGCGGTTGAACGAGATAAGGTATGCGAGGTGATCGGGGTAGAAGTTAGCTGTGCCTATGGCGCGGATAACGCCCTGCTCGTAGAGCTCCTCCATGGCGCGCCACGCGCCGAAGACGTCGCCGAACGGCTGATGGATGAGGTAGAGGTCGACGTAGTCGAGCCCCAGCCGTTTGAGCGACGCGTCGAAGCCGCTCTTGGCCCCCTCGTAACTCACATCCGACATCCACAGCTTGGTCGTCACGAACACCTCGTCGCGCGGCAGGCCGCTCGCACGAATGGCGGCCCCGACCGCCTCTTCGTTGCCGTAGCTCGCGGCCGTGTCGAGCAGCCGGTAGCCGACCGAGAGCGCGTCCTCCACGGCGCGCTGGCATTCCGCGGCGTCCGGGATCTGATACACGCCGAAGCCGAGCTGCGGCATCCTGACGCCGTTGTTCAAGGTGATGTAGTCCATGGTGCCTTCCTTTCTCGCAACTTGACGTATCCACCATACGAGGGGCGCCGCGCCGGCGGAAGTTTCCGTTGGTGAGGGTTCTATAACGCTGGGGTGCGCACGGGGTTATAACCCACGGGTTCAGGGCATCGCACCAAAGGGGGATTCCGCCGAGCGCTTCGCGGTCGTACGCTTGGCGATGAGGGAGCACAAGCCACCGACAGGGGATGTGCCTAACGGAGCTCGATGAACGGGCGGATGTGGGCGTCGTAAACAAATGACGGATATCATAGACAGGGAGAACAGGAATGGACAAGCGCGTTTTGGGAAAGAGCGGCATCGAAGTCAGCCCGCTCGGCATGGGCTGCATGGGAATCACGCACGCGAGCGGAGACCCGATGCCCGACGACGAGGCCGTGAGCGTCGTCCGTCGGGCCCACGAGATGGGCTATACCTTCTTTGACACGGCGGAGTGCTACGTTGGCACGTGCGCCGACGGGACCGAGGCGCACAACGAGGACGTGGTGGGCAAGGCGCTCGCGCCCGTGCGCGACGAGGTTGTCATTGCCACCAAGTTCGGCGTCACGCACGCCCCGGACAAGACCATCCTCGTGGACTCGCGCCCCGAGGTTATCCGTATCTCGGTGGAGAAGAGTCTGCGCCGGCTGCGCACCGACCACATCGACCTCTACTACCAGCACCGAATCGACCCAAAGGTCGAGCCCGAGGTCGTTGCAGGCGCCATGGCAGACCTCATCAAGGAAGGTAAGATCCGCGCCTGGGGAATCTCCGAGGCGACGGAGGAGTACCTGCGTCGCGCCGATGCGGTGTGCCCCGTCTCCGCCGTCCAGAACCGCTACTCCATGATGGCGCGCTGGAACGAATCCCTGTTCCCCGTGCTCGAGGAGCTGAACGTGGCCTTCGTGGCCTTCTCTCCCATGGCAAACGGCTTTCTGACGGGCGCGTACAGCCACAACACCAGATTTGAGGGCGCCCAGGACTACCGCGATGGCATGCCGCAGTACACGGAGGAAGGCGAAAGGCGCGCCGAGCCCATCATGCGGTTCGTTCGCGAGCTGGCTGAGCTGCACGCGGCGACGCCCGCACAGGTCTCCCTTTCCTGGATGCTCGAGAAGAAGCCCTATATCATCCCCATCCCGGGCAGTCGCAAGCCCGAACGACTGCTCGAGAACTTCGGCGCCGCCGAGGTCGGGCTCACCGACGATGAAGTTGCCAAGATCGACGGGCTGCTCAACGGACTCGACCTCATGGTCTTCGGCGGGCACACGGTAAGGTAGGGAGCCATGAACATTAGACCCTATGTCGTCTGTCACGTCTTTGCCGGGCTCAACGGGCGTATCGACGGCGCGTACATGCTCAATCCCGCTGCCTCGCCCGCACGCGCCGCGTACTCTCGCATGCAGGTCGAGTTCGGGGCGGACGCCGTGGCGTACGGGGCCGTGACCACGAAGGGCTTCGTCGGGTCGCGCCCCCTTGCGCTCGATACCCACGGGAGCGCGCCCAAGGGGGACTTCGTGGCGCCTCATGACGAACGATCGTTCTACGTCTCCGTCGACCCCGCCGGGGATATTGCATGGGAGTCAGCGACCTATCGTCGTACCGGCCGTGCGGACGCGCACGTCATCGAGGTCCTCACCGAGGCGGCATCGCCGGCGTATCGCGACTATCTGCGAGAGCGCGGCGTCTCATATGTGCTTGCCGGCTCGCGCGGGCTAGACCTCCCGCTTGCCCTGCGCAAGCTGCGCGAGCTTTTTGGCATCGAGCGCCTGCTCGTGTGCGGCGGCGGAAAGACGGACATGTCGTTTCTTGCCGCGGGCGTGCTTGACGAGCTGAGCCTCGTTCTCTCCCCGACGGTCTCGGGGGAGCCCGAAACGGCTTCCGTCTTCGACGAGATGCCTCGCTCAGCCGGCGGTTCGCACGCATTCTCGCTCGAGCGCGTCGAGCGCCTTGCCGGCGATGGCCTCCACCTCGTCTATCGAGTGCAGCGATGATGTCGCGCCGTTCGTTTCTGGAGGCTGCCGCGTGGTTGGCCGCTGCGGGCAGCCTTGCCGGCTGCTCGTCGGACGGGACCGCCGGGGTCGCGCGCGGCTCCGCTCCGGGCACGGTCACGGCGGACACTCCCATCTACGACGTCATCAACAACCCTTTGTTCGATGGCTACGGGCGGCTGCTCTTCCCCACAACGCTCCATCCGCCGACGGAGTGGGCGGCGCTTCTGCACCGTTTGCCGTGGTAAGCGCGGGCGGCGGATTCGCCTACGTCGCTGCCATGCACGACTCCTTCCCGCACTGCCTGCACCTGGCCCGTTCCGGCGTCAACGGGTTCGCGGTCATCTACCGGCCGGACGCGCAGCTCGCCTGCGAGGACTTGGCCCGCGCCGTCTCCTTCATCTTCGAGCACGCCGACGAGCTCAGCGTGGACACGTCGGGCTATTCGCTGTGGGGCGGCTCGGCCGGTGCGCGCATGGCGGCATGGGTCGGCGGCTACGGCCCGGCCGCCTTTGGCGCGCCGGCAGGAACGCCCCAGCCCGCGGCGGCCATCATGCAGTACACCGGCATGAGCGAACTGACGGGTGCCGACCCCGCGACCTACGCCTGCGTGGGTGATCGCGACGGCATCGCGAGCTGGCGCACCATGCAGGCGCGTCTCGAAGCGCTCTCAGCAACGGGCGTGCCCACGGAGTTTCATGTTTACGAAGGCCTGAGCCACGGCTTTGGCCTGGGCGTCGACACCGTGGCAGAGGGCTGGATCGACGATGCCCTCGCGTTTTGGAAGGCGCAGCGATGAGGATGACAAGACGTACACACCCCACGGTTATAAGCTGCCTACGAGCAGGAACTTCTCGCCGGATCTTTTCACGCCTATGGTAAAGGCGGTATCAGACAATACGTAAGGAGTGAGACGTATGATTCTCTTCATCAACGGAAGCCCCAACAAGGATGGCAACACGGCACGCCTGGCGCGCGAGCTCATCGGCGATCGCCCGTACGAGCAGCTGAATCTTGCCGAGCACAAGGTCTACGGCTACGGCCAGAGCTACGGCGACGATGACTTCGAGGACGTGCTCGCGCGCATCGAGGCGGCGGACACCCTGGTTGTGGGGTCGCCCGTCTACTGGCACAGCCTCTCCGGCATGCTGCGCAACCTGCTCGACCGCTTCTACGGTCCGGTGCGCGAGGGCAGTATGAGCGGCAAGACGCTCTATTTCGTGTTCCAAGGTGGCGCGCCCACGCGCGAGATGCTCGATTGGGGCGAGTACACCATGAAGCGCTTCGCCGCGCTCTACGGCATGACCTACGGCGGCATGGTCGACAACACGCACGAGGCAAGGGCGCTCTCGAAGAAGCTCGCGTAGTCCCGACTTGCGTAACCCAGTTCGGCGGCGGTGGGCCCGTGAAGACGGAGGCCCACCGCCCCTTTTCGTTCGCCTAGCGTATGATCGGACGGGCGCTGCGGACGACTACCCGCATGAGCAGGGCACCCAGAAGTGCGAAAAGCCATCCCATGATGTCCTCGTCATGGGCAAAGAGGTAGCCGCCCGCCCCGTGCTGGCCCGCGTCCGCAGTAAAGCCCCGCTCGGTGAAGTAGCTCGTGGGCTTGACATCGAGCACGACCAGCTCGCTGATGCGCTCCTCGGAAAGCCTGTGAGCTCGATAGGCGGCGCGAATCTCCTCGTACGCCTCGCGCGCGGACCCGGAGCCGTAATAGTCGTCGTTCTCGCCGATAGCCATATACACGGGAACCTCGGCTGCGGTGAGCGTCTCGATGTCGCCGTCCCAGCGCGAGATGGTGTGAAGCGCGCGTCGGTAGAGCTCGGGGCGCGTTCCCAAGACGATGGAGATGGTCTCGCCGCCGCCCGAGCATCCGCTCAGGTACACGTGGTCCGCATCGATGCTGTAGGCGTCGAGCAGCCATTCGGTGAGCACCACCACGTCTGACGCCGATTGCTCACCCCAGTCGTCGAGCTGGGGCGAGGCCACGATCATATCGGCGATGTAGTCGTTCGCCACGAAGGGGTAGTCCTCCCGAAGATTCGCCCCCACGCCCTGGAAGTAGAGCCCCTCCCAGCCGGGGCAGACCACGTAGAGCGCATAAGGCACGGACCCGTCGTAGGAGTCCGGCACATGGAGCGAGAAGTGCAGCGTCCTGCCCGATGGCGTCTGCAAGGCGTCGTCAACGACGAAGCCGCGGTCTGTCTGCGACCCCTCCGTGAGGACGTAGCCACCAAGCTCACGGACATCCGCGCAGCCGACCAGGCCTCCCCCGAGTACCAGCCCGCCCGCAGCGAACGCGGCAGCCTCGATAAAGGACCTGCGTGAAAGATGGCTCACGTGCATAGTTTCTCTTTCTGAATGAATCAAGCCGAAGCCACAGACTTTCGGCATGGCGAGAAGCGCATCAGCGGCCGCTGTTGGCCTCTTGCAGCTCGGCAAGGGTCACATGCTCGTTGCGGAAGCGCGCCGCGGGATTTTTGTCGCCCGCCGCGCAGGTGATGGCGTGCGCGGGACAGGCGTGCATGCAGGCGAGGCAGGCGTTGCAGCCAAAGCCTGCCCGCGCGTTACGGACGGCCTTACCGCCCTCGAGCGCGATGCAGCCAGCCGGACACACCTTTGCGCACGCCCCGCATCCCATGCACTTCTCGGAATCAACGGTCAGGAATCCGCCCAGCGCCGCCGGCTCGAAGCGCAGGCCCCGGCTCATGAACTGCTCGTGCGCCGCGCGGTCCTCGTCGGTCACCGGCTCGATCCAACGGCGGCGCGTGGCCACGTCCGCGCGGATGCGTTCGAGATTCTCGCCTATCTTCTTCTCGGGGATGCGGGCGCGCTGCTCGTCCATGTCGAAGTCGGGCAGCCAGTTGTCCACCATGAGGAGTGTGGTCACGTAGGCAGGGTTGAGCCCCGCCGCCCGCGCGTCTTCCAGGCACAGCTCGACGGCATTGGCGTGCCGGTTGCCGTAGGTGCAAACGAAGTAGAGGTAGGGCGTGTCGAGCGTCGCGCGCTCGAGGAACGTCTTCACCATGTCGGGCATCATGTGCCCGTAGATGGGGTACACGATGCCAATCGTATCGTCCGCGTAGGCGAGCTCGCCCTCGCGGCGCAGCTCCTGCGGGATGCTTAGGACCCTCTCGCCCTCTGCGGCCAGCTCGCGCGCCATGTAGAGGCAGTTGCCCGTCCCGGTGAAGTATAGGATCATTCGAAACCCCCAGATTGTCAGCGGTCTGTCATCTCTAATTGCTTATGCCAGGCCGAGACCGGCGACCCAATCACGAACCCCGGACTCGTCCACACTGGACGAGAAGCGCTGGCCCTCCTGCCACTCCCCGCTACCCGCGGCTTCGGCGAGTAGCTCGCCGCTCCGGCCAAGACCCGAGGAGGAAGAGGTGCAGAACGGGACCACCGTCTTGCCATCCCAGTCGTTGCCTGAGATGAAGTTGTCGATGGGCCAGGCCGCGATGCCCCACCAGATGGGATACCCCACGAGCACGGTGTCGTACTTCTCCCAGCCGTTCGGCGTGACCTGCGTAAGCTCGACGTCGCGCAGGCTTTCGTCCTCGTGCTCGCGGGTCACGCGGCTACTGTCGTCGGTCCAGTCGAGGTCATCGTCGGAGTAGGGCTTCGTAGGCGTCACCTTAAAGAGGTCGGCGTCGAGCTCGTCGGCGATCGTCTGAGCTACGGCAGCGGTGTGGCCCTGTGCCGAGTAGTAGGCCACGAGGACGTTGCCGCCTGCAGCGGGCGCGGCGGCGGGCTCGTCCTCGACGGCGGCTTGGCCGCCGTCACCCTGGCCGCAACCGGAGAGCATCGTTGCGCACAGCGCGGCTCCGAGCAGGAAGTTTCTTCTTGTCACGGTCGGGTTTGCGGTCATGGGGCATCTCCTTCGTTGGCTTGGTTGGTCCGTTATCGTCTGAGCGCTACTCCTGCGCGTCGAAATCGGGGCGTATGGCCAGGTAGCCCGCGAGTGCTTCCTCAGTGGCGGTGTAGTAGGTCATGGTTCCGTCGAGCTTGGCAATCTCGGCCATCTCGTCTTCGGTGAGGGAGAAGTCGAAGATGTTCGCGTTGTCGGCGATGTGGGCGGGGTTCTTGGAGCCGGGGATGATGGAGGTGCCCATCTGCACGTGCCAGCGCAGGATCACCTGGGCCGGGGTCTTGCCGTACTTCTCGGCGAGAGCGACGAAGACGGGCTCCTCCAGAAGACCTTTGTCGCCGTGGCCGAGCGGGTACCACGCCTCGATCACCGTGCCGTACGGCGCGAGGTAGGCGCGCGGGCCGCGCTGGGCGTGGTAGGGGTGGCACTCAACGGTCACGAGCTGCGGCTTGATGTCGGCGACCTCGATGACCTCGGCGATCTTGTCTTGCGGGAAGTTGGAGAGGCCGAGGGCGCGCACCTTGCCTGCGCGGTACGCCTCTTCCATCGTGCGCCACGCGGCCAGGTAGTCGCCTACCGGCTGGTGCAGGATGAGCATTTCGACGTAGTCGAGCCCCAGGCGCTGGAGCGTGGCGTCCACCGCCGACATGCCCGCGTCGTAGACGCTCGGCCAAAGCTTGGTGGAGACGAAGATCTTGTCGCGCGCGACGCCGCTCTTGGCGATGGCACGGCCTACGGCGCGCTCGTTCATGTAGGCGTTGGCGGTGTCGATGTGCTCGTAGCCAGCCGTGAGCGCGGCGGTTGCGGCCGCCTCGGCCTCGGCCGGGGTCATGAGGAAGGTGCCCAAACCCTCGATGGGCATCTCTACGTCGTTGTTGAGCTTCAGATACTCCATGGTCTCCTCCTTAATGGCGACTTTTCGAATACAAGGCTACGGCGTTTACTGACGTGCGAGGAGTTCACGTTGGAATGATGGATATAACCATGGGGTATATACGGCACATAATGCGTGACAGGAGGATCGATGTACAACCCACAGCTTGACACTTTCATCCGCGTGGCGGAGGCGGGCAGCTTCTCCAAAGCGGCACAAGAGTCCTTCATCACGCCCACGGCCGTCATCAAGCAGATGAACCTGCTGGAGTCGCGGCTAGGCCTTACGCTGTTCCACCGATCGCATCAGGGGCTTTCGCTTACGCGAGCAGGCAGGTCGCTGCTCGCCGACGCCCGCCATATCGTGCAGTACTCTCAAGAATCAATCGCACGCGCCCGCGTCGCCGAGCGTGGAGAAAAGCGCATCATCCGCGTGGGAGTGTCGCTCATGACGCCCAGCACGCCGCTCACGAAGCTGTGGCCGAAGGTGAAGGAACGTTGCCCTGGCATGAGCCTTCAGGTGGTCACGTTTGAAAACACACCCTCGGCGGCGCGCGGTTTGGCGAACCTCGGGCAAGACATGGATATCGTGGCGGGGATTTTCGACGATGCCTTTCTTAAAGAGCGCGGGTGCCTGGGCCTCGAGCTTTCGCGCGAGCCGCTCTGGTGCGCCGTTCCCGTCGACAGCGAACTCGCCAAACGCGACATCGTCACATTCGACGACCTCCGCAATCACAGTCTTATGCTTATACGCCGGGGCTGGAACGCCGAAATCGACCGCGTGCGCGACGAGATACTCTTGCATCATCCTCAAATCGCGCTCGTAGACTTCCCGCAATATCGGGCGGAGGTGTTCAATCGCGGCGCGAACGAGGACCTCGCGCTTGCGACGCTGCCGTTGTGGGCCAACGTCCACCCCATGCTCAAAACCGTCCCTACCGATTGGGACTGTCTCGTGTCTTACGGGCTACTTCATTCGTCGCACCCCGCAGACCATGTGCGGGAGTTCCTCGATGCGGTGTCTGCCGTGCTCGAGGCAGAGCATCGATAGGCAATCGCGAACAGATGCGCTTATGCCTATGGGAATAACGGGAACTGGCTTCTGAACTCGCGTTTTGATACCGTCGAGTACCGCCTGATGCTGTTTCGGCGTCTCCATAGAGCAAAGCCATCAGCGAAATAACGGGAATAACAGCCTCCGAACCTTCTAGTTCGGAGGCTTTCTTTTTGCATGTCTGCCTAAAACGACTCCTTGCCAAAGCCCCTTGAGCATCGGGCGGCATTATTGAGTGTGGGCGTTATCGTAGGTATCTTTGATTTCTTCCGGCAAATTGTCGGGAATCAACGCCTTCACTCTATCCTCGTTTCCATCTTGGATCGCCTGCTCGTAGTACCAGCATTTGAACTTCAACATGTCCAGCGCGCGGTTCATCTTCGCGATCTCCGACTCCATGTGGGCCTTCCGCTCCTCGAACATGGCCTTGCGCTTGGGATATGTCGATGGGCCCTCCGCACACCATTCCATGAACAGTCGGATGTCCTTAATCTCCATCCCAGCCTTCTTTAAGCATTCGATGACCCGAAGCGCCTCGAGTTCTGTATCGCCGTATCGGCGAATGCCCGACGCCCGCTCCAATCCCGGGAACAGCCCCTGCTTGTCGTAATACCGCAGCGTGGAAACGGGCAGACCGAACATCTCCGCTACCTGTCCGATTGTGTACATGGCCCCTCCGGACAAATCTCGAATTTACTCCTTGACCTAAAGTCAGCTTTAGGTATTACCTTCATTCTCGTCAATATAAATTGGGAGCGCAAGGGGTGTTCCGTAATCGCCGGTCACCCCGCTCTTGAGCAGGCGCGACGAATGGGCACAGGAGTCTAGGCGCGGCTTAGCTGGACGGAAGCAGTTTTGCACTCAAAACCATCGACAGGAGGAAATCGATCATGGCAATCAAACAGACAGCGGGCAGAGATGCCCTGGGGGACTTTGCTCCCAAATTCGCACAGCTCAATGACGATGTGCTGTTCGGCGAGGTGTGGAGCCGAGAAGACAGGCTTTCCCTTCGAGACCGCAGCGTGGTGACGGTGGTTGCCTTGATGGCACAGGGGCTGACGGACTCTTCGTTCCAATATCATCTGATGTCCGCAAAGAACAACGGCGTGACCAGGGCGGAGATAGCGGAAATCCTTACGCACGCGGCGTTTTACGCAGGCTGGCCCAAGGCATGGGCGGCCTTTCGCATGGCGAAGGAGGTCTGGGCGGATAGCGATGCCGCCGACGCAAGAACCAAGCATCAAAACGAGATGGCCTTTCCCATCGGTGCCCCCAACGACGCATTTGCGAAGTACTTTATCGGTCAAAGCTACCTCTCACCCCTTTCCACCGAGCAAGTCGGCGTTTACAACGTGACGTTTGAGCCCGGCTGCCGCAACAACTGGCATACCCATCACGCCAAAAGCGGCGGCGGGCAGATTCTCGTCTGCGTGGCTGGCCGAGGGTTTTACCAGGAATGGGGCAAACCGGCACAGGAGCTGTGCCCTGGCGATGTAGTAAATATTCCCGCGGGCGTAAAGCACTGGCACGGTGCGGCGCCCGACAGCTGGTTTTCCCATCTCGCGGTGGAGGTTCCGGGCGAGGAGGCCTCCAACGAGTGGTTGGAGCCCGTGGACGACGAGCAATACCTTAAAGCGACCGACAAGGAGGCTTAGGTATGGAGCAGTTGAAACTGACGCAGGAATGGGACAAGGTGTTCCCCAAAAACGACAAGGTTGAGCACAGCAAGGCGACCTTCCACAACCGATACGGCATCACATTGGCTGCCGACGTGTACGTGCCTAAGAACGCGGAAGGCAAGCTGCCTGCCATTGCCGTCAGCGGCCCGTTTGGCGCGGTGAAGGAGCAGTCCTCCGGTCTGTACGCGCAGAAAATGGCAGAGCTGGGCTTTTTCGCAATTGCCTTTGACCCGTCCTATACCGGCGAGAGCGGCGGCGCGCCCCGCTATGTAGCATCGCCGGACATCAACACCGAGGACTTCTGCGCAGCGGTGGATTTCCTCTCTGTGCAGGAAAGCGTTGACCCGGAGCGTATCGGCATCATCGGCATCTGCGGTTGGGGCGGCATGGCAGTCAATGCGGCGGCCATCGACACCCGTATCAAGGCTACCGCGGCTATGACCATGTACGATATGACCCGCGTGACCGCAAACGGCTATTTTGACGCCGAGGATTCCGAGCAGGCGCGCTTTGAAAAGCGGAAAGCGCTGAATGAGCAGCGTACCGAGGACTATAAAAACGGCAGCTATGCGCTGGCGGGCGGCGTGGTCGATCCGCTACCGGAGGATGCGCCGCAGTTTGTAGCGGACTATTACGCCTACTACAAAACTCCGCGAGGCTATCATCCCCGCAGCCTGAACTCCAACGGTGGCTGGAATGCGACGTCTTCGCTGTCATTTTTGAATATGCCGATTTTGCAATATAGCAGCGAAATCCGCTCTGCTGTGTTGCTGGTGCATGGCGAGAAGGCGCACTCCCGCTATTTCAGCGAAACCGCGTACAGCAAGCTGACCGGGAACAACAAGGAATTGCTCATTATCCCCGGCGCCAACCACACCGACCTTTACGATCAGATGGACATCATTCCGTTTGGAAAGCTGAAGGCATTCTTTGAGGAATATCTGAAATAAGGCGTGCCTTGATTCAATGCCAAGTCTCCAGCAACGATTCTTCTAAAGAGTGGGAGTAGCTGAAACGAGGCGATTGATTAACTCCATTCGTTTTGGTTACAAGAAAACATGCTGCGCGCCTGCAGCATGAAGGAGAGGGAATCCTATGAAAATCGTTGTATTGAGCGGCAGCCCGCGCAAGGGCGCCAATACCGACACCATGGTCGAGGCGTTTGCCGAGACCGCGCGTGAGGGCGGCAATACGGTCGAGGTCGTCCGCGTTGCCAGCAAGAAAATCGCTGGTTGCCTAGGGTGTCAGTATTGCTTTGCCCACGAGGGCACTTGCGTGCAGAAGGACGACATGGCCGACGTGATCGAGTCGCTGAAAGGCGCCGATATGGTTGTCTTCGCTTCGCCCATCTACTGGTTTGATATCACTGCGCAGGAGAAGGCCGCCATCGACCGCCTGTACGCCTTCGGTGCCACGGGCTTCCCGTTCACCAAGACGGCCCTCTTGCTCGATAGCCACAGCGAGGGCGTCTATGATGCGGCGATCGCTATGTACAAGTTAACCTGCGCGTACTGCAAGTGGGAGGACCAAGGCATTGTCACCATCAGCGGTATGACCGAGCGCGACAGTATGGCATCGTCGCCCAAGTTGGAAGAGGTGCGAGAGCTCGCCCGCAAGCTCGCCTAAGGACAAGAAGAACGCATAGCAATCGGTGTTGGTGGAAAATGCTTGCTGTCCTTACCAAGAGGAATGCCGATTGCCATGCAACGATGCTCCAGCGGACAATTCCGGTGTGCTAAAACGCCTTCTCGTTCAAGAACTCCCTGAATGCGGGGATGTCAAAGCCAACGAGACCACGCCCACGTTCCCCGATGACGCCGTCCTCGAGGAGGCGGCGTTTGTATTGGCTTGCGTAGTTGCTGGCGACGCCCATGCGTTTGGCTATCTCCGAGACCCTGCTGGGGCCAGAATCGGGCAGCATCGCGAGCAAAAAATCAATGTCTTTATCGGAAAGCTCCCGATAGGTCGTTTCGAGAGAAGCCCGATGTCATGCTTCTCGAGTTGCCTGAAGACGCCATTCATGCCCGTGCGCCAGTTGCCCTGAGCCTCTTGAGCATATGTCCAATCGATGCCCACTGGGCCAATTTGAACACCGTTTATGTGCGCGTGAGGCTGTGAGAGGTAGCTATCTGCGGCTTCTTTGGTTCGCTCGATATTATCTTCGAGCATGCCTGGCATGGCGGAGACATTTGCTGCAATCCATGGTGGCCCCTTTGCAGGTTTTGCTAACTTTTGCAACTTTTGCTAAATTTTGCAAGTTTTGCTAATGGCTTAACATGCCTTGTGCCGTGGGATTGCAGGAGTGAAAAACGGGGAGTTCTATTATTCCGACTACGTTGCAACGAGCGGGGCCCGGAGCGCGATGTTGCTGCGCTCCGGGCCCCGCTACTTTGTAAAACCATGACGGTTTGACTGCCGTTGTTTTAGTCAAACAAACTCGGCATGTCGTTTTCCTTCATGAGGGCACCGGCGGAGGGTAGGCTCTGCGCGGTGAACTTCTCGGCCGAGACGCCGGCGCCGAGGATTTCCTCGGTTGTGCCGACGGTGGTGACCGAGCGGCCCTTCTTGGCCGTAAAGGCCTGGACGCCCTGCGTGTTGGTGGTCGTCTTGGTCTTGAGCAACGACGTGTTGAAGTTCATCAGGCGGTAGTCGCTCGAGACCAGCGCGATGTCGCGGTCCTCCTTGAGCACCTGGGCATACAGCAGCTTGCTGCCGCCGTAGATGGCGTTCTTGAGGCGCTTGCGGTTGGTCTTGGTGACGTATCCGGAAAGCGCGACGCGCACCACGCGGCCGTTCTCAAAGACGAACAGCACGTCGGCCTTGTAGTCCTCGGGGTCGATGACCCAGATGACACTCTCGTCGGGTTCCATCTCAAGATCGGTCGGCAGGTACGAGCCCAGCTGGGCCGACTTGGTGTCCTCAAACGCCGCAACCTTGCACTTGTACACCTGGCTCTTGTTGGTAAAGACCAGCAGCTCGTGGGTGTTGGAGGACGGGAACTCGATAAAGGGCTTGTCGCCGTCCTTGTACTTGAGCGTGGTGGCCTTCTTAAGCACGCGGTCCGTCATCTTCTTAAGGTAGCCATCGCGCGAGAGCATGATGGTGACCGGATACTCCTCGACCTCGGGCTCCAGGCTTACCTCGATAACCTCATGGGGCTCGATCCTGCCCGTGCGGCGCGGCATCACGTACTTCTTGTTGACCGCGGCCAGCTCGTCGCTGATGACCTTCTTGATGTTCTCCTCGCTGGAGAGGATCTCCTCAAGCTCGGCAATCTCGCCCTCAAGCTTAGCGATGTCCTTGGTGCGGTTGAGGATGTACTCCTCGTTGATGTTGCGGAGCTTGAGCTCGGCGACAAACTCGGCCTGGGTCTCGTCGATGTCGAAACCCTTCATAAGGTTGGGCACGACCTCGGCTTCGAGCTTGGTGCCGCGGATGATGGCGATGGCCTTGTCGATGTCGAGCAAGATCGCCTCGAGGCCGTGCAGCAGGTGCAGGCGCTCGGACTTTTTGCCCAGGTCAAAGTTAATGCGGCGGCGCGTGGACTCAATACGCCACTTGACCCACTCGTGCAAAATCTGGCGCACGCCCATAACACGGGGATAGCCGTCGACGAGCACGTTGAAGTTGCACGAGAACGAATCCTGCAGCGTGGTCGAGCGATAGAGCTTAGCCATGAGCTTGTCGGGGTCGACGCCGCGCTTAAGATCGATGGCGATACGCAGACCCGAAAGGTCGGTCTCGTCGCGGATGTCAGCGATTTCCTTGACCTTGCCCTCTTTGGAGAGCTTGACGATGCGCTCGATGATGACATCGGTCTTGGTGGTGTAGGGGATCTCGTAGACCTCGATGATGCGCTCTTCGGGAATCCAGCGCCAGCGGGAGCGGATTTGGAAGCTGCCGAGACCGGTCTCGATGATCTTCTCCATCTCCTCGCGGCGATAGATGATCTCGCCGCCGGTCGAGAAGTCGGGCATGGGCATGTACTCGAGCAGGTCGCAGTCGGGATCCTTGAGGTAGTGCATCGTTGCGGTACAGACCTCGTTGAGGTTGAAGCCGCAGATGTCGGAGGCCATGGCGACGCCGATGCCCTTGTTGGCCGAGACGAGGATGTTGGGGAACGTGGTGGGCAGCAAACGCGGCTCCTTCATGGCACCGTCGTAGCTGTCGACGAAGTCGACCGGGTCCTTGTCGATGTCCTTGAAGATCTCGGCGCTGATGGGGGAGAGCTTGGCTTCGGTATAACGCGAGGCGGCGTAGCTCAGATCGCCCGAATAATACTTGCCAAAGTTGCCCTTCGACTCCACGAAGGGGGCAAGCAGCGCCTCATTGCCGGTTGCCAGACGCACCATCGTCTCGTAGATCGCGGCGTCACCGTGCGGGTTGAGCTTCATGGTCTGGCCCACGATGTTGGCGCTCTTCTGGCGCTCGCCCTTGAGCAGACCCATCTTGTACATGGTGTAGAGCAGCTTGCGGTGCGAGGGCTTAAAGCCGTCGATCTCGGGGAACGCACGCGAAACGTTGACGCTCATGGCGTAGGGCATGTAGTTGACCTCGAGCGTCTGCGTGATCGGCTGGTCGGTGACCTCGGAGTGCAGGCCGATGACGTTCTCGGCGTTGACCTGCTTTTTCTTTGGCTGGTTCTTCGTCTTCTTCTTTGCCACGATTTCCTCTTGAACTTCTTATGGGCCGTCGTTATCGATTTGCTGCTACTGCAGGTCCAGCTGGTCCAGGTATTCCTTGCCGTGCTCGGAGATATGGCGCTTGCGGCCCGCCTCGTCGTTGCCCAGCAACAGGTTGAACATGGTCTCCATCTTGGTGACGTCCTCGGGCTCCACCTTGATCAGGCGGCGCGTCTCGGGGTTCATGGTGGTGAGCCACATCATGTCCGGATCGTTCTCACCAAGACCCTTGGAGCGGTTGATGGAGCACTTTTGGTCGCCGATCTCCTTAAGAATGCCGTTCTTTTCGAGCTCGGTGTAGGCAAAGTAGGTCTTTTCTTTGCAGTTGATCTCGTAGAGCGGCGACTCGGCGATATACACGTAGCCTTCGTCGATAAGCGTGGGCACCAGGCGGTAGAGCATGGTGAGTACGAGCGTGCGGATGTGATAACCGTCGACGTCGGCGTCCGTACAGATGATGACCTTGTTCCAGTTGAGGTTGTCCAGGTCAAAGGCACCGAGGTTCTTGATGCGCTTGTCTTTGATCTCCACGCCGCAGCCCAGCACGCGCATGAGGTCCATGATGATGTCGGACTTAAAGATGCGTGGATAGTCCTCCTTTAGGCAGTTGAGGATCTTACCTCGGACGGGCATGACACCCTGGAACTCGGCATCGCGCGAGGTGCGAATGGCACCTGCTGCCGAGTCGCCTTCTACGATGTAGATCTCACGACGGCTCTTGTCCTTGGAGCGGCAGTCGATGAATTTCTGCACGCGGTTGGCCATGTCGGTCTTTTGCTGCAGGTTGGTCTTGATGCTCTGACGCGTCTTCTCGGCATTCTCGCGCGAGCGCTTGTTGATGAGCACCTGCTCCATGATCTTGTTGGCGGCGTCTTTGTTCTCGATCAAGTAGGTCGAGAGGCGCTCCTTAAAGAATGCCGTCATGGCCTGCTGGATAAAGCGGTTATTGATGGCCTTCTTGGTCTGGTTCTCGTAGGACGTCTGGGTGGAGAAGCAGTTGGTCACCAGCACCAGGCAGTCCTGGACGTCCTGCCACTTAATGCCGCTCTCGTTTTTGTTGTATTTGCCCTGTTGCTTAATGTAGGCATCGATGGCGCTGGTCAGAGCGCTACGTGCCGCTTTCTCCGGCGAGCCGCCGTTCTCGAGCCACGATGAGTTGTGGTAGTACTCCTGCATCATGAAAGTGCGCGAGAAGCACATGCAAGCAGTGATTTTTACGTTGTAGTCGGGCAGGTCCTCGCGATCGCGACCGCGACGGTCGGCCTCGATAAAGAAGGGCTCGGTAAGGTAGTCGGTACCGACCTTCTCGAGCACGTAGTCCTCGATGCCCTTGGGATAGCAAAAATCCTCTTCGGAAAACTCGCCGTCGTCGCCCTCGATGCGCAGACGGAAGGTCACGTTGGCGTTGACCACGGCCTGGCGGCGCATGGTCTCGCGATACCAATCGTGGGGGATGCTGATGGAGGTAAAGACTTCAAGATCGGGGCGCCATTTGATGGTGGTGCCGGTGCGGTCCTCGTCGCTGGGTTCAATCTCGAGTGCCTTCTTTTTGGCGCCGACGACCTTGCCCTTCTTAAAGTGCAGGGAGTACTTGTTGCCGTCGCGCCAAACCGTGACGTCCATGTACTCGGAGGCGTACTGGGTCGCGCACGAGCCTAGGCCGTTGGTACCGAGCGAGAAGTCGTAGTCGCCGCCCTGGTTGTTGTTGTATTTGCCGCCGGCGTAGAGCTCGCAAAAGACGAGCTCCCAGTTAAAGCGCTTCTCGGAAGGGTTCCAGTCGAGCGGGCAGCCGCGGCCGTTGTCCTCTACCTGAATGGAGCCATCGCGAAAGGCGGTAAGGGTGATGAGCTTGCCGTAGCCCTGG
>CABUUD010000025.1 GCA_902494585.1 uncultured Collinsella sp.
GCTCGACCCACGTGCTCTTGTCGGCGATGTAGGCGCGCTCGAACGTGCGCACCACGCGTCCGCTGGCGGGTGAGTTAAAGCCGATCCACAGGTACCACATCCAGTCGAGGGCATCGCGGCCGCCGACGCGCCAGGCACGGCGCGCGATATGGTCGCAAAAATCAAAATAATCGCGGCCGGCATGCCAGGTGCCCAGGCAGTTCATGCTGCTAAAGGTGCCGTCTTCGTTGAGCGGCACGCAGCCGTGGAAGAGCAGATTGCCGTTGGCGACCTTATACATGGAGCCGTGGGTATAGAGGAAATCGATGTGGCGATGCAAGTGATCGGCGGTGACAAACTCGGACACGAGTTTGTCGATGATGTGCTGCTCCTCGGGCGTGAGCGTGTAGGGGTCCGCCGGATCGACGGTGGGGAAGTCGTTGGTCGTGAGCGGCCACACGCTGCCGTCGGCAAGCGTGACTGTGCCGGCGTCGTGATCGATCTTGTCGAGCAGCAGGCGGTCGGCCATGTCGAACTCGGGGTGGCGCTGGATAATCTGGCCCTCGAGCTTAAAGAGCAGGACATTAATGGCTTTGATCAGCGGGCTTATCGGCTCGCCGGCGGTATAGGTGGCGTCGGCGAAGGCGACAAGCTCGCGCAGCGAGATGCCATAGTCGTTCTCGAGAATCTCGTAGTTGTCGTAGCGCAGGTTGTTGCGCAGCACCGTGGCGATGCAGGCGGGCTCACCGGCCGCAGCGCCCATCCACAGCAGATCGTGGTTACCCCACTGAATATCGAGCGAATGATAAGTGAGCAGGCGGTCCATAATCTTGGCCGCACCGCCGCCACGGTCGAAGATGTCGCCCACCAAGTGCAGGTGGTCGACGGCGAGGCGCTTGATGAGCGAGGCAAGCGACTCGATAAAGTCGTCGGCGCTGGCGGTCTCCAAGATGGATTCGATAATGCGCTCGTGATAACGCACGCGGTAGTTGTTCTCGTCTGGATGCGTGTGCAACAACTCGTCGATGATGTAGGCGTAATCACGCGGGATGGCCTTACGCACCTTGGAGCGGGTGTAGCGACTCGAAAGCGAGCGGGCAACCACAATGAGCTGGTCGAGCATGGTCTTGTACCAGGTGGGCGAGTCCTCGCGCCGGCTGCGGACAAGATCGATCTTCTCGCGCGGATAGTAGATGAGCGTGCACAGCTCGCCCTTTTCGTCAAAGGAGAGCGTGTCGCCAAAGATCTCGTCGACATGCTCGCGCACGACGCCCGAGCAGTTGTTGAGGATGTGCATAAAGGCTTCGTATTCGCCATGCACATCGCTCATAAAATGCTCGGTGCCCTTGGGCAGGTTGAGGATGGCCGAGAGGTTGATGATTTCGGTAAATGCGGATTGCTCGGTGGGGAACTGTCTCGACAGCAGGCGCAGATACTTGAAGTCTTGCGGATTGCGATCGAATGCGACCATGAAGCACCTTCCGATGTGGTTGGTAAAACTGATAAACAGCGTCAAACGTTTATCAGTATGCGCCGCTTTTGTTTCGATTGGGGATGGGAGATCGAATTGTTGGCCGAACGGTTTGGTAAATCGATTTAGTTGAGGTGGATATGGCGGTTGAGTGGAGACGCAGGGTCGTTTTTGCAGACGCATGCCGCCGGGATCGATAGAGATGATGGCGGTAAAGATGTTCACTATCTTTGGTTCAATTTGGTAAATAGTGGACATTTGTACCGTATTCACGCTTGCTGTGCAATAATTTACGCAGCAATGAGTAAGGAGCCTCATATGAGTGATTTTGTCCTGACCTGTGAATCCGCCGCCGATCGAACCCGTGAGTTCTTTGCGTCGCGCAATATTTCTGTCGTGTGTTTTCATTACGAGATCGACGATGTTGTCTATACGGACGATCTGTATCAGTCGATTACGCCGGACGAGTTTTTTGCCCAGATTGCCGCGGGCGCCATGCCCAAGACGTCTCAGGTGAGCGTAGGTGAGTACGAGGAGTTTTGGGAGCCGTTTGTTGCCGAGGGCAAAGACGTGCTGCACCTGGCGTTGTCGTCGGGTATTTCGGGCACGTATGGATCGGCCTGCGTTGCGGCGCAGATGCTCGCGGATCGCTATCCCCAGGGCGGCAAGGTGCGCGTCATCGATTCGCTGGCGGCGTCTTCGGGCTTTGGCCTGCTGGCGGAATGTGCCGCCGACGTTCGCGATAGCGGCGCTTCGCTCGATGAGACGGCCGCTTGGATTGAGGAGCATAAACTCAACCTTCACCACTGGTTCTTCTCGTCCGATCTGTCGAGCTACCTGCGCGGCGGGCGCATTTCGGCCGCGAGTGCAATCATCGGCACGGCGCTCAAGATTTGCCCGCTTATGACGGTCGATTGCGAAGGTGAGCTGGCGCCGCGTGAGAAGATTCGCACCAAGAAGCGCGCGATCTCCGAGATGGCCAAGACCGTGATGGCGCATGTGCAGGACGGCGCGAACTATTCGGGCAAGTGCATCATGTCGCACTCGGCGTGCCGCGAGGACGCCGAGGCCGTTGCGGCACTGATAGAGGAACAGGTTCCGCAGCTCAAAGGCAAGATTGAGATCAATAGCATTGGTGCTCTGATTGGCTCGCATACCGGCCCTGGCACGGTGGCCGTCTTCTTTATGGGCGACAAGCGCGTGGACTAACGTTCGTGGGCTGGCTGACGGTTTTAACGGCTGCGCTTGTCCCTCCTGATATTTGATAACAGAAAAAGGCCCGTCCCGTTGTTTGCGGGACGGGCCTTGCTGTTGCGGCTAGCGTTTCTTTCCGCGGAAGAAGAAGCCGTGCAGCGAGGGTTTGAGCCCGCGGTTAGCGCGACGCTCCTCGATATGGTCGTGGATCGAAGCGACGCGTTCGATGACTTCGTCGGGGATCGGCACGTCGGGATTCATGTTCTCGACCTGGCTGACCTCGGCGGCGGCGACCTGGTCGATAATGGGAACATCGTCGCGCGAGATGACAGGCGTGGCGTCTTCCTTCATCTTGCGGTAGCGCTGCATCATGTCGGTCTGCAGCTGCTGGGCCGAAGGCGGTGTCCAGATGATGGCGTTGGCGCCGGCGGCGATGGTTTCGCGGATGCTCTCGGGCGTCTTGCCGCCCGGTGCGATGAGCGGCAGGTTGGGATAGTGCTCGCGCAGTTCACGCAGGACCTGCGGCGTGTTCTTGCCGGCCGCGATGTTGAGGATCTTGGCTCCGGCGCGCACCTTGGCGTGAGCATCGTCGTCGCAGCGAACGACCGTGGCGATTACGGGGATGTCGGCGATGTTGGTGATGTGCTCGACCATCTCGGCAGTAGCGGGGGAGTTGACCACGCAGCCCGCCGCACCTTGCATCTCGGAAACGGCCGCCATCTGCACGGAGCGCTTACCGGTGGTGGTGCCGCCGCCAACGCCCACAAAGACCGGGCACTCGGCAACGGTCAGCAGCGCCTGCGTAATGGCGGGCTGCGGCGTGAAGGGGTAGACGGCAAACACGGCGTCGGCATTGGAGTTGCGGATGACCGCCACGTCGGTGGTGTAGATGAGCGATTTGATGCGGCGGCCAAAGAGCGTAAAACCGCTGGCCTCCTCGATCTCATCGGGCATGCGGAGGGCCGCCTTGCGCAGGCGCCCGTCGATGGGCAGCGGCTCCATGGGCAAAAGGCCGTTGGGAGTTACGGCCACCTGGGGCTCGGTAAATTCGTCTGCAAGCTCTACCTCGGAGAAGTCGACCGAGGCGACGATGTCTTCGTGAACCTCGGCGGGAACATCGATGGGGGCTTGGTCGCTAGTCGCGGCAGGCGTCTCGAAGGAGCTGGTGCCGACAAAGGCGTCGACGCGCTCGTTCAAATCGTTGAGAGAATCCATGGCGGTCCGTTTCTATGTTGTGCGCCCGTCAGCGTGCGACCGGCGCTACGGTTGCTAAATCGTTTGACGAGTTGATTTTTCCCCGCTGCGCCATCCGTTAGACTGAAGGGCCGGCGAACGTGAAGGAGCTGTGGTGGCGGGAATCGAGGTGCTATCTTGAATGTCCCGTATGCAAAAAGAGAGGTGACGCGGTATGGAATTCTCGGCAATGTTGGGCTCGATTGGCCTATGCGTGGGCGCAATCGTTGCTGCCGCGGTCATCTACTTTGCGGTCACGGCCATTAAGGGCAAAAAGGCCGAGCGCAAGGAGCGTGAAGCGCTTGCGCGGCATAAGGACCAGCAGGACAAGCGCGCACGGCGATAGCTTGTCGAGTTTTGAATCCGTGCGCTAGCTGCGTTTTCGGACCAGGGCGATATAGAAGCCCTCAAAGTCGCGACTGGGCGGAATGGTCAGTGTGCCGGGCATGCCGTTGGCAATGGCCGAGACGTGGCCCGCGGCAATGGCCTCGGTAAGGGCGTTGCACTCGATATGCGGCTTGTCGCCGGCATCCTGGGCGCGACGCGCTTCGCTTTCGCTCGGCGTGCCGTCGAGGGGGATGAGCTCGCAGTCCATGTGCTTGTCGAGGGCCTCTTGCAGGGCATCCTCGTTTTCCTGCGGCAAGATCGAACAGGTCGAATAGACGAGCGTGCCGCCCGGTTTTAGGGCCCCCATGGCGCGGTCCAGAAGCGCGCGCTGCGAGCGGGCGCACTTGTTGAGCAGCTGCTCGGTCAGGCCGCGCAGGCTCTTCTCGTTGCCGCTGATGACGGTGCCCGTGCCGGTGCAGGGGGCGTCGAGCAGAATACGGTCAAAGCGGAAGAACTCGTCAAGCTCGCGTGCGTCAATACGCATGACGGGCACGTTTTTGGCGCCCTGGCGGCCCAAGTTGGCCTCGAGCTTTTCGGCGCGGGGAACGCTCATCTCGCAGGCGGTGAGGTGCGCTTGTCCCTGGGTGAGGGCGGCGATCTGCGTCGTCTTGCCGCCGGGGGCCGCACACATGTCCAGGATGTCCTCGCCGGCACGTGCGCCCAGCACCAAAGGCGGCATCATGGACGACAGGCTCTGCAAGTAGATCTTGCCGTCACGGTAGATGTCGAGGTCCCACAGGTCGGAAACCTGGGCGTCGGGCAGGATGAAGGCATCCGGGTACCAGGCAACGGTTTGGTGGGCGATCCCGGCGGCATCGAGTGCCGCGGCGATGTCCTCGGCGGTCGCCTTGAGCGTGTTGGCGCGCAGCGTGACCGGGCGCGTGGCTGCGGCGCCAAAGCCTTCGATTATGAGCTCGGCATCGGCAGGCGTATAGGCGCCGGCAACCGTGTCGACCATAAAGCGCGGCAGGTCGGCGGCGGAGTGTTGGGCGGCAAGCTGGTCGGAAAGCTCGGTGGCGGCAAACTGCCTAAGCTTGAGCTCGGGCTTAACCTGCTTTTTCTGCTTACGACGACGCGGCTTGGACATCCGTCTTTCCTTCCACCTAAATGATTATTCTGGGACGGGGATTAAAAAATCATTCCATGACCCCCGTCACAAAAAGACTGTACTGTGGCGCCCGGGAATGATTTTTTAATCCCCGTCCCAGAATAATCATTCCCGGGCGCGTTGTGGTTGCCTAGTACTGGCTCTCGTGCTTGCTAAAGAAGTCGAAGCGCGGAGGCAGCGGCTTTACGCGGTGCTCGCCGGGCTTCTCGCCCAGGCTCTCCATAAACTCGTCCGTGGAGGCAAAGATGTTATCCCAGCTAAAGAAGGCGACCGGGTCGACGTCGAAGTACTCGCAGATGAGCTCGCAGCCGGCCGGGACGATGCCGTGCATCAGGACGGTCGCCACACGCAGCTCGGTAAAGGCGTCGACCAGGGCCTGCGTCATGGCGGCGTTGGCCGGCTCGCCCTCGAGCTTGTTGGCGGCCTTGGAGGCATCGCTCCAGCGCTTGTTGGCGGCGCGCAGGTAGTCGTCGCACACGGCGAGCGCGCGGTGCGTCTCGAACTTGTACATGGCCTGCTCAAAGGCAAGGGCGGCCTGCTCGGCAGCCTCGACCACGGCGGCAGAGGCTGCGCCGGCCGGAATGCAGCCGTTGCGGTACGGGCTCTCGTCGCCCTCCTTGACGGCGACGCCGTAGAAGCAGCTGCGGGCCAGGCGGTTGAACACGCCGGTCAAAAGGGCACTCTCCTTAAGGGTCGGGTCGATAACGCGCTTGTCGTCGCAGGCGCGCACCTCGTTGCCGTCCTTGTCCTTGCCGGTCACGCGCGTGTCATATGCCTTGGGGCTAAAGCTCACCGGCTTCTCGGACAGGCCGAGCGACAGCCAATGCGCGCGCATCTGCTCGCAGGTGTAGTGGTTGAGCAGGTCGTCTGCCGTCGGTGGAGGCGTCTGCGAGGACGAGCTGGCCTTTTTGCCCATGTAGAGCAGGTGGTAGCAGGCGCTGACGGTGCTCTGTGTGAGGTTCCAGCCCAGGGCCTCCCACATGGCGGTCTGCGCGATGCAGTAGAAGTAGATGTTGTCCTGGCCGATGAACTGGTAGATCTGTGCGTCGTCAGAGCACCACCAGTCGCGCCAGTCGAGCGAGCTGTGCTGGTAGGTGGGTGCGGGTACCTGCGTGGAATCGGCGGCGGGCTCGCCCATGAGGGCGGCGTCCTGGGCGGCGATACCCTCGGTTACGCCGGCGGCGCGGGCATCGCGGGCGAGCACGGTGCGGGTGTAGCTGATGGGCGCCCACAGACTCTCGGGCCAGCACCAGCAGGTGACGTCGTTCACGCCGTCGACCTCGGGCACCGGAACGCCCCAGTCGATGTTACCGGTGATGCGGAAGGGCACGAGCGCCTTGCCGCTGCGGAAGCGCACGCCGCCGTTGGCGAGCACCGCGTGAGCGTCGTCGCGCTCCTTCCAGCTGGGGAAGGTGACGGTAAAGCTGCTCTTGTTGCCCTCGGGCTCCAGCACGGTGTGCTCGGGCAGTTGATCCTCGACGGCGTCGAAGGCCTCGCGGAACTTGTTCTGGATGTAGAGCTGTGCCGGCAGCAGCCACTCCTCCATGGTCTTGGAGACCACGGAGCGAACCTGCGGGTTCTGGGCGAGCTTGGCGGTGTAGGTCTTCATAAAGTCGAGGTAGGCCGGCAGGTCAAAGTAGAGGTTGTCGACCGGGCGCAGCTCGGGCACCTCGCCGGTGAGCTGGCTCTTGGGCGCGATGAGCTCCTCGGGCTCAAACTGGTGACCCAGGTCGCACTCGTCGGCGTAGGCTTTCTCGGATTTGCAGCCCTGAATGGGGCAGCGGCCGATCACCTGACGGCCGTTGAGGAACGTGCCGGCCTTGGCGTCGTAGAATTGCAGCGTGGAGCGCTTGGAGATGGTGCCCTGCTCATGCAGGCGCTCGATAATCTCGGCGGTCACCTCGTTGTGAATCTGAGCAGCCGGTTCAAGGCCCGAGCCGCCGTAGATATCGCAGCTGATGTTGTAGTTGTTGAGGGTCGCGGCCTGGCGGGAGTGATTGGACTCGACATACTCGCCGATGGACTTGTCGTAGCCCTCGTTCTCCTTGAGCTTGCGGTAGCTCTCCATGATGGGCGAGCCGTAGCAGTCGGTGCCCGAGGTGAAGATGACATTCTCGCGGCCCAGACGGTCGCGCAGGAAGCGGGCGAAGAAGTCGGCCGGGACAAAGACGCCGCCGACGTGGCCAAAGTGAAGGCCTTTGTTGCCGTAGGGCTCGCCGGCGGTAACGATGGCGCGGCGAGGCCAGCTGGGACGGTCGTTCATGGAGTATTTGGATGCCATGGGACTCCTTCGCATATGGTGAGAGCGCGGCCGGGCGCATGGCCTGGCGACGCAGTGGTCAATTCGTGCATATCGTTCGACATTATCGCACATGCGGACGGGTACGTGGCAGGGGCGCTATCCTAAGATGCTATGAATGAGATTTCCAACATACATGCGTTTGAGGACGAGGATTTTCTGCACGCCTGCGTTGTGTGGGGGATGGTCGTGCTTGGCGCGTTTGCCGTGTGCCTGGTGCCGGTGTTTATGCTGCTGGGCGGGCCCGCGGATCTGGATGCGGCTGACGCGGGTGGCTGGACGGCAGTCTTGGGCTGGCTAGTCGGCTTGGCTGCGGTTTCGGCGGCGTCATTTGCCGTGCACGAGCTGGTGCACGCGGTGTTCTTTAAGCTGCTGGCGCCTGCGGGCGTGCAGGTGACCTTTGGGGCGAATCGCGAAACCTGCATGATTTACGCCTGCGCCGAGGGCGTTGTGTATTCGCGTGTGAGGTACATGGTCATTTGCCTAGCGCCGACGGTTGCCTTGACGGTGGCGTTTGCCCTGGGGTTTGCGTTCTCGGGCTATCCGCTGCTGTGCTACTTGGCGGCTGGTCTGCACTTGTCGGGCTGCGTGGGCGATTGGTATTACGTGCGGACCATCCTGCGCGATCGTCGCATTGTCGCCTGCGAGGACACGTCCTTTGGTGTCCGTTTTTTCGCAAGGTAGTCTTTGGGATGATTTTTCTGGGACGGGGATGTTGATGAAGCCGTTGTTGTTGCACGCTTGCTGTGCGCCGTGCTCGCTTGAGCCGGTTCGCCTGCTGCGCGAGGAAGGGTTTGAGCCCACGATTTGCTGGACCAACCCCAATATTCAACCGCGCGATGAATGGCAGCGCCGCTTGGACGAGCTGCGCCGGTGGTGTGCCGATGGCGACATCGAGCTTATCGAGGCGGGGGAGGACCGCGAGCGCTGGGAGGCCGGCGTGGCCCCGCTGGGCGCCGATCGGCCCCGTCGCTGTCGCGCGTGCTATGCCCTGCGTCTGGCCGAGGCGTGCCGTGTGGCCCAGGAGCGTGGGTTTGAGTTTGTGGGTACGACGCTCGCCGTCTCGCCGTATCAGCTGTTCGACACCTGCAATGACGTGCTCGAGCGCCTGGCGGCGGCACGTGGGCTCACCCCGGTGATCCGCGATTTTCGTCCGTATTACCCCGAGGCCACGCGTCGTTCGCGCGAGCTGGGCATGTATCGGCAGAACTACTGCGGCTGCCGTTTCTCGGCCGTCGAGGCGGCCATGGACCGCGCCCGCATCCGCGACGAGCGCAAAGCGTCCAAAAAGTAGTTCATTTGGGACGTCAGCCTGCTAGGATGTAGAGCGGACTTTAGCTATATAAGGAGAATCCGACGTGTCTATGCGTACCGATGATTTTGACTACAACCTTCCTGAGGAACTGATTGCCCAGGCTCCTGCCGAGCCGCGCGACTCCTGCCGCCTACTGGTGGTGGATCGCAAGGGCTCCCAGGCGGGAACGCCGCTGGAGCACGGCGGTACCGTTGAGCACCGCATCTTCCGCGACATCATCGACTATATCGAGCCGGGCGACGTGCTCGTCATCAACAAGACGCGCGTGATGCCGGCCCGCCTGATCGGTCGCAAGGCCGGCTCGGGCGGCGTGGTCGAGACCCTGCTGCTCAAGCGCCGTGAGGACGTTGACCCGCTGGGTCACGTTTGGGAGTGCCTGGTCAAGCCGGGTAAGCGCCTGAAGCCCGGTGCTCAGATTGAGTATCGCGCCGGTGGCGCCCATGCGCCCGAGGGGGCTCCTGTGGTACTGACGGCCGAGGTTGTCGACTTTGTCACCGATAGCCGCGGCGGCCGCCTGGTGCGTTTTGAGCCGGCCGGTTGCAATGCCGCCGGCGACCCGCGCACGCTCGACGAGGCCATCCATGCGGCCGGTCACGTGCCTCTGCCGCCCTACATTACCGATTACGAAGGCGATCCCGAGAAGTACCAGACCGTCTACGCCATGAAGGAGGAGCACTCGGCTGCCGCTCCCACGGCGGGTCTGCACTTTACCCCCGAGCTCATGGCCGCTATCGAGGCCAAGGGTGCGAAGTTTGCCGCCGTCGAGCTCGAGGTGGGCATTGATACCTTCCGCTTGGTGGAGGAGGACGACCCTACGCAGCACGTCATGCACACCGAGCGCTACCACGTGTCGCAGGAGGTTGTCGACGCCGTGCATAAGGCGAAGGCCGAGGGACACCGTGTGATCGCCGTCGGCACCACCGCAGTACGCTCGCTCGAAAGCGCCTTTGATGCGGAGGCACCGGTGTCCGATCCGGCCGTGACGGCGCGCTATTTTGAAGGCCGCGAGGACGGCGCCGACACGCTCGGCCGCGGTGACATCGTGGTGCGCGAGAACGCCACGACGCAGCTCTACCTCATGCCCGGCTCGACCTATCACGTGGTCGACGCGCTGATCACCAACTTCCACGTGCCGCGCTCCACGCTCATGATGCTCGTGAGCGCACTTGCCACTCGCGACCAGATCATGGATGCCTACGCCGCTGCCATCGAGGAGCGCTATCGCTTCTTCAGCTTTGGCGACGCCATGCTCATTTGTTAGTTACGCGGTTCTACGAACCGCGTAACTGCTCGACGCTGCAAACGCCCCTAAGCGGCAACCTGACGTTCAATCGTCGGGCATGACCAGAAGGTCAATGCCCTCCTCTTTCACGTCACCTTGCTCGCTTAGGGGCGTTTTCGCTGTCCGCGCCAAAACATTGGCGTTGCCGTGGTTCAACCTGCCAAAAAGGGACAGGTTTATTTTGGCGGGTTCTATCTGGGCAAACGTTGTTGGTGCAATGGGGACTGGTCTATATACACCAAGTTGGTGCAAAGTAGCCTGACCCCTTTGCACCAATAAAAAAGTTGCGGTGAGATAGTTCTTGAATTGGCCTTTTTGATGACTAAACAGGAACTATCTCACCGCAACTGCGTTGAGCTTTTTTGACAGCTAGTTTACTTGCTCGCGAAGAGCCAGATCAGGACGATCACGAGGACTACGGCGACAATGCAGACGATGGCGCCGGTGAATTTGATGCGTGAGTCGCGGGTGCGCTCGCGCACGTCGTCCTCGGCGGCTTCGAGTTGAGCCACTTCGCGCTCGGTTTCGGCGTGCTCGACTTTATCGCGGACCAGAGAGCCTGCGAGCGATTCGGTAATCTCGGGATGATCATGCACCTCGGTCGCCTGCTCGATGATCGACTGTGCGTGCGCGATGTCCGCCTGGGCATTGGCGATGGCCTGCTCCTGCTCTCGGCGCGCCTTGTCCTCGGCGGCGATCTTCTCGCGCAGTTCGCGCTGGCGCGTTGCGGCGGCAGCTTTTGCGGTCTGCAGCTCGTCGCGCGCGGCATCGGCCTCGGCCGTCACGGCCTGATGGGCACGCTTGGCGTCGGCGATGGGGGCTTGTGCCTGCTCGACGGCGTGCTCGGCGGCCGCGAGCGAGTGCTCAAGATCGGCGGTGATGTTCGGGACATCTTCCTCGGCTTTGCGCAGGGCATCGGCCGTGTCGGAGATCTGCATCGAAAGCTCGCTGGTGCGCACCGTGTAATTGGCGGGATTTGCCGAAGGATTGCGCTGCAGCTCGGCATACTCGTGGCGCAGCGTTTCGAGTTGAGCACGCGTGGCGTCGACGGTTTGCTGTACTGCGGCAACGCCGGCGTCGCGCTCGGCCTGCACCTTGTCGCGGATGCGCTTGGAATCCTCGAGGCGGCGAACGAGGCGGTTACCGGTCTCGCGCGAGCTGGCTTCGCGCGCCTCCACCGCGTCGAGTGCGGCTTTGAGACGCCGCTCGGTGGCGTCGTCCTCTTCTTTTATTTGCTCGAGCTGCGCCTTGAGCTCTGTTGCCTTGGCAGCATGGGTATCGCGGCCGATTTCTGCCGCCGCGGCGGCCTTTTGTGCCGTGTCGATAGTCTGGCGCTGCTCGGCGACGATTTGGTCGTAGCGGCCTGCGATATCCTGACGCGTCTCGAGTTCCTCGCCTTGATCGGCGATGCGCTGCTCAAGTTCGGCCAGGTGGGCACGGGCGTCCGCGAGTGCCTTCTTTGCGGCGTTCATCTCGCGCATGGCCGAGGCTCCCTGCGCGATAAAGGCGCCCACGGCGCTGGCGGTGTTTGAGACGGCGCCTCCCAGATCGCGGCTGGCTGCGGGGGTGTGCGGGGCGGTCGGGTGAGCGGCGTTTTCCGTGCCCACATCGGGCGCCTGTGACGTGGCGATGCTGCCGGTGCCGCCCTCGACTACGGAAAAGCCGGCAGCGTGCGGATCAACTGCATCGGCGCCAATGGTGGGATGCTCGAGCTGCAGGAACGAGGGCATGGTGCTGCCTTGGTCGGCAACGGGGGTCTCGCCGGGCACGAAGGTCGAGGCGGCCTCGGCGGCCTCCTCTTCTTCGGTGTCGATATCAGCGTCGGCCACGGCGTCTTTCATCGCTTTGACGGCATCCATCATGGAGTCCATGACGGCATCGAGCTCTTCTTCCGAAGACACCTTGATGGGGCCTTCTTCTTGCGGGGCGGCGTCCTTTTCGGGGGCGTCGTCCTGAGCGGCCGAATCGTCGTTTTGTTCGCCGGCATCTTCGGCCGCAGGGATTTCCGTCGCAGCGCCGTTATCCAGAGTGGCGTCGTCGACGTCGGTATCATTGCAGGTCGCAGCGTCAGTATCTGCGGCGACGTCTGCTGAATCATCAATATGCTGTTGAGTCTGGGGGTCCAGCTCGTCTGTCATAGGCATGTGCTCCTCATCGTTGTTTGTCACCCTATGATAAAGTCTCGCGCCGACATCCCGCGCGCTGCAGCAAAGTTTCAAAACGTGTTCGATGGCTCGCTTGGATAACAAAAATTCGGCCTTCTTATTCAGTTTGTGCTTGACATTCCCTTCGCCGAATGACGTTGCGCCGTTCGCCTGCTGCAGTCTTTATTTTTCACTTGAACCCGTTAAAGTTGCATTTCAGCTTTTGGCGCGTGAAGTTGGATACGCGCAGTCGGCGGGCGTGCCCGTCGCGATTTTGAAAGGACTTCGTATGGGACTTTTCACTGGTAAGACCGTGATCGTCACCGGCGGCGGCAAGGCCACGCTTAAGGACGGCTCTGCTGGCTCCATCGGCTACGGCATCGATATCGCTTTTGCCAAGGAAGGTGCGAACCTCGTTATCACCGGTCGTAACGTTGCTAAGCTCGAGGCTGCCAAGGAGTCTCTTGAGGCTGAGTACGGCGTCAAGGTTCTGCCTGTTCAGGCCGATGTCTCCGCCGGCCAGGACAACGAGGCCGTCGTGCAGAACGTTATCGACAAGGCGATTGAGGAGTTCGGTCGCATCGACGCCGTCGTCAACAACGCTCAGGCCAGTGCCTCGGGTGTGACCATCGCCGACCACACCATGGATCAGTTTAACCTGGCCATTTATTCCGGTCTGTATGCCACCTATCTGTACATGCAGAAGGCCTATCCGCACCTGAAGGAGACCAAGGGCTCCGTGGTCAACTTTGCCTCGGGCGCCGGCCTGTTTGGCAACTACGGCCAGTGCAGCTATGCCGCTGCCAAGGAGGGCATCCGCGGTCTGACTCGCGTTGCAGCCAACGAGTGGGGCAAGGACGGCATCAACGTCAACATCGTGTGCCCGCTTGCTTGGACCGCTGCGCTCGAGAACTTCCAGGATGCCTATCCCGAGGCGTTTAAGGCCAACGTCCACATGCCGCCGGCAGGCCACTACGGCGACGTCGAGAAGGAAATCGGCCGCGTGGTCGTTCAGCTCTGCGGCCCCGACTTTAAGTACATGAACGGTGAGACCGTCACCCTCGAGGGTGGCATGGGTCAGCGGCCCTAACAGTTACGCGGTTCTACGAACCGCGTAACCAGTTGACGCTGCAAACCCGCCAGAGCGGCAATCTGCCTTTCAACTTCGGCGGCATGATCAAAAGATCAATGCCGCCTTGTTTCAAGGCACCTTGCTCGCTCTGGCGGGTTTTCGCTGTCGGTGCCATAGCATCGGCGTTGCCTTGGCTGTTGGAGATGATTCCAGATGTAGTCGTTGGGGACGTTCTTAAACGACTATGACCCCTTTGCGCCAGTTTCTGTCGAGTCGGTGCTCCTTGCGGGTTGCCCGTATAATGGTCTGCGTATGAACCGCAACCAAGGAGTTCCAGTTTATGGACCAGAACCTTTTTAAATTCGACCTGATCGCCGAGGACCCGACGACGCATGCGCGTGCCGGCGTACTGCACACCCCGCACGGCGATATCGAGACGCCGATCTTTATGCCCGTGGGCACCAAGGCAAACGTCAAGGGTATTCCTACCGAGACTGTCAAACAGCTCGGCGCCCAGATCGTGCTTGCCAACACCTATCACCTGTCCATGCGTCCCGGCGAGGACACCATCGCCGAGCTGGGCGGCCTGCACAAGTTCATGAACTGGCACGGCCCCATTCTCACTGACTCGGGCGGCTTCCAGGTGTTCAGCCACAACGACGCCGTCAAGCTCACCGACGAGGGCGTGCGCTTTATCGTCAACGACTACGACGGCCGCCACGTGTTCTGGACGCCCGAGGACAACATGGAAATCGCCATGAAGCTCGGGTCCGATATCTGCATGCAGCTGGACCAGTGCCCGGGCTATCCCGCCACGCGCGCCTACGTTGAGCGCGCCGTTGAGCTGTCGAGTATGTGGGCCGAGCGCTGCTATAAGGCGCATACCCGCGATGACCAGGCGCTCTTTGGCATCGTCCAGGGCGGCATGCACCTGGACCTGCGCCTGCGCTCACTGCGCCATCTGGAGGAGTGCGGTGACTTTCCCGGTTACGGCATCGGCGGCTATTCGGTGGGCGAGGACCACGAGACTATGTTCGAGACGCTGGCGCCGCTGGTTTCCGAGTACATGCCTAAGCACAAGCCGCGCTACCTCATGGGCGTTGGCAACCCTACCACGCTCGTGCGCGGCGTTGGCGTGGGCATCGACATGTTCGACTGCGTGCTGCCGACGCGCACCGGCCGCATGGGTACGGCGTTCTCCAGTGAAGGTCGCCTTAACTTCCGCAACGCGCGCTTTGCGCACGACGACGGCCCTATCGACCCCACCTGCACCTGCCCGGTGTGCACGGGCGGCTACAGCCGTGCGCTCATCCGTCACATGGTCACGCAGAAGGAGATGCTCGGCGGTATTCTGCTGTCGATGCACAACATCTACTACCTGCTCAACCTTATGCAGCGTGCCCGTCAGGCCATTATCGAGGGCCGCTACGGCGCGTTTGTGAGCGACTGGATGAACAGCCCTGCGGCGGTGGACTACTAAGAGCGGCGCGGGCGCTTGCAGAGCGCTAGCAACGGCAAGGGGCGAGCGCTGGCCGGTCATCACGTTCGCTAACACCGTCTGCGCGACCGATGACCGATAGCTTGCAAGCACTTGATGCATCGTGGGTACCATACCGAATAGTTGATGTTCGGGCGGGTGTTTGGCGCATGGCGTCGACCCCGCCCGTTTTTCTTTTTCTCGATAGGAGTACCCATGATTAAGAACGAGAATGTCGAGGGCGAGCCTGCCTACGACGAGACGTACCGCCGCGGCCCCGTGGTTATGCGCGGCCCCATGATTCCTAAGGACAACACCTACGCCAACCTGCTGGCGCCCGAGGAGTCGACCGACTGGCTGCATGCTGATCCGTGGCGCGTGCTGCGCATCCAGGCCGAGTTTGTCGATGGCTTTGGCGCACTTGCCGAGCTCGGGCCCGCTGTGACCATCTTCGGCAGCGCCCGCACGCCCAAGACCGATCCGCTCTATAAGGCGGCGCGCACGGTCGGCCGCAAAATCGCCCAGCGCGGCGTGGCGGTTATCACCGGCGGTGGCCCCGGCGTCATGGAGGCGGCCAACAGGGGAGCGGCGAGCGTGAACGGCAAGTCGGTCGGCTTGGGTATCGAGCTTCCGCACGAACACGGGCTCAACAAATACGTGAACCTCGGCATGGACTTTCGTTACTTCTTTGTGCGCAAGACCATGTTCGTCAAATACAGCTCGGGCGCCATCGTGTTTCCCGGCGGCTTTGGCACGCTCGACGAGATGTTCGAGGTGCTCACGCTGGTGCAGACGCACAAGGTCAAGCGTATGCCGCTCGTTTTGGTGGGCACCGAGTACTGGCAGGGCCTGTTCGACTGGCTCAACGGCCCGGTGATGGACGCCGGTATGATCAGTCCGCTCGATCCGGAGCTGGTGCACATTACCGACGACCTCAACGAGGCCGTCGACATCGCCCTGAGCGGGCTGATGTAGGGCGAGCGTGCCTGTCGTTGTAGTGATGAGAAGGCAGACTGATGCTATTTAACATCAGTCTGCCTTCTAAACTGGGTATACTGATGCAAAAGACGAGGGCGAGGAGGTCGCGTATGTCTACTGCAACGGTTAAGCCTACGACGGTCCGCATCGAAGAGGGGCTCAAGGAACAGGCGACTGAGCTCTTGGATACGGTTGGTCTGAGTCTCAATTCGTATCTCAACCTTGCTGTTCGGCAGCTGGTAAATCAGCAGAAGATTCCGTTTGAGATTGTGGGTCGGCCCGAAGTTCCCAACGAGGCGACGAGGCGCGCCATGGTGATCGCCGAGGCGCATGAGTTGGGGATTTTGCCGGACGACAGCCCGTCATTCAATAACGCTGATGAGCTTATATCGTTCCTCGATGAGGACTAGCGATGTTTGAGATTAAAGTCGAGGCTCAGTTTAAGGCGGATTACAAACGGACGATGCGCATCCATCCGCAGCTAAAAACCGAGTTTAAGGCGGCAGTCGCAGAGCTTGCAGCTCGCGGCTCGCTTCCCGCGGAATATGGCGCCCATGAGCTTTCAAGCCCGGGCGGCAATTACAACGGCCACATCGATTTCCATCTATCCGATGGCTTGGTCGATGTGGTCGTTCTCTACTTGCCGCATAAGGCTAATCCTGTGATCCGACTGGTCAGAATGGGCTCGCATGAGGAGCTGTTCCGGGGCCCGCAGGGCTGATTGCCGATTTCTAAGTTGCGGTGGAATAGGGATTGATTTGCGGCTGATAAGCCAAAAACAGTCCCTATTCCACCGCAAGTGATAAAGGTGCCCCTAGTGGATGGGCTGGTAGCGGGGGCAGTAGCTGATGGCGATGGCGTCGACGCCTACATGGGTGGCGATGGTGCAGCCGATGGGGCCGGTGCCGGCGTCTACGTAGTCCTGGCCCGCGAGCGCTTGGTTGACGAGCTCCTGCTCCTCGGTAGCGCCAGTCGTGAGCACGCGCACGCTGGAGCCCGGATGCTCGGCCAAAAATGCGAGGCAATCGGCCATGGTGTTGGCGACGATGCGCTTGGCGCCGCGGCCCTTTTTGATGGCCTTGATCTCGCCCGATTTCCACTCCGGCGAAACGGCCAGGCGAATGTTGAGCATCTGCGTCAGCTGGCCGGCGAGCTTGGGCGCGCGGCCGTTCTTAACGAGATTCTCGAGCGTGCGGGGAATCAGCAGCAGGTGGGCGTCGGGCAGCGTCGCGCGGATCTGCGCCTCGGTCTCATCCAGGCTGCGGCCGTCTTCGCGCATGGCCAGTGCGTACTCCACCAGCAGACCCTCGGCTCCCGAGCCGGTGCGCGAGTCGATGCAGCGCACATCGAGCTCGTTCGTTTCGGCCGTCAGGCTGGCGTTGGCATGGCAGGCGGACCACTCGCTGCACAGCGAGATAAAGATGGCGCTGTCGTGGCCGTCGGCGAGCACGCGGTCAAAGAGTGCCTTGAACTCGCCGGCGCTCGGCTGCGAGGTGTGCGGCAGCTGCTCGGAGCCGGCCATGCGGGCGACGTACTCCTGGGCGGTAATCTGCACCTGGTCGAGCAGGTCCTCGCCTTCGATAATCACATGCAGCGGAATCACGTAAATGCCGAGCTCTTGGGCGCGGGCGGGGGAGATGTCCGACGTGGAGTCGGTTATGATGGCAAAAGACATAATTGCACCTTTCGTTGGGGCGCTTGCGCGCCGCCTTCTGAGAGCAAAGTGCGACAAGTATAGTAGAGTCGTTCCACATTACTAGGTTCAATTGTTGAATAGTCAACAGTTTGAAGTGTCGGTGTGGAAATCATCAACTGCGGAAGAGGGATGCCGATGGAGGCACTGGAGATATACAGGCGGCCGGTCGTGCTGTTTGATTTCGATGGCACGGTGGCCGATACGGGTCGGGCGGTGATGACCTCGACGCGCAAGACGCTGGCCGCACGCGGGTTTTCGGAAGCGCAGATGGGTGACCTGCGCCGTATGATCGGGCCGCCCCTGTGGAAGAGCTTTCACGACTTTTACGGCTTTTCCCGCGAGGAGTCGCTTGTGGTGGCCGACGAGTATCGCACCTTTTTTGATGAGCTGGGACCGGAGGAGTACCCCGTGTTCGATGGGATCCCCGAGCTGCTGGATGGGCTAGCCGCCCGGGGCAAGCGTATGGCCGTGGCGACGTCGCGCATGGAGGCAAAGTGCATCGACATGGTGCGTGAGCTTGGGCTTTCTCAGTTTGAGGCGGTGGTTGGCATGAATCCGCCGCAGGGACGCGAGACCAAGGCCGATTCGGTCCGCGATGCCTTGGCAGCGCTCGGCGCGACGGCCGACGACGCCGTGATGATCGGCGATCGCTTTAACGACGTCGAGGGCGCGCACGCGATGGGCGTGCCGTGCATTGGCATCTATTCGGGCGCGGCGGCGCCGGGCGAGCACGAGGCCGCGGGCGCCGATGCGGTGGTGCACTCGGTGGCCGAGCTTGCTAAACTTTTCGCTATATAAGTATGTGATGTGAGGGGCGGGCACGCTCGCCGCTCATTGGTAAGGAGGTCGTCCATGAATCAGGTGGAGCAGAGCGTTGCCGAGTATGTCGACGAGGTCTGGGAAGATGTCGTCGCCGATATCGAGCAGCTGGTGAGCTATCCGTCTGTGGCCGTTGCTGCCGATGCGGAGCCCGGTGCGCCGTTTGGCCGCCCGGTCCGTGATGCGCTCGATTGCGCGCTCGGCATTGCGCAAAAGCTCGGCTACCAGACGAGCGACGACGAGGGCTATGTGGGCATTGCCGACATTCCCGGTCGCGGCGACAAGCAGCTCGCGACCATTTGCCATGTGGACGTGGTGCCCGCCGGTCCCGGTTGGAATACCGACCCGTTTGCGATGGAGCGTCGCGAGGGCTGGCTGCTCGGCCGCGGCGTGATCGATGACAAGGGTCCGGCGGTGTTGTCGCTCTACGCTGGCGCTTATCTGCTCAAACACGGCATTGTGCCACGCTATACCTTCCGCGCGCTGCTGGGCTGCGATGAGGAAGTTGGCATGTCCGACGTTCACCATTATCTGGAGAACTACCCCAACCCAGACTTTCTGTTTACGCCCGATGCCGAGTTCCCGGTCTGCAATGCCGAGAAGGGTCAGTTTGGGGCGACGTTTGTGAGCTCCAAGATCGACGGCGGGCGCATCGTATCGTGGAGCGGTGCCGAGGCGAGCAACGCCATTCCGTCGCAGTCTATCTGCGAGCTCGCGATTGCCGCCGATGAACTGCCGGCGCCCGTTGAGAACGCCGACCGCCTGGAGATTACGGCGCTCGATAACGGCCATGCGCAGATTTTTGCCCACGGCATTGGTGGTCATGCCTCGATGCCCGAAGGAACGATCAATGCCGTCGGCCTCATCGTGGCGTATCTGCGTGAGGCCGAGGACGCGTTTGGTGCGCGCGACGAGCGCCTGCTGACGCCTGCCGAGCACGAGTTTGTCAAGTTTCTGGCCTTTGTGCATGCGGACGCCTATGGTCGCGGCCTGGGTATCGATGCGACGAGCGCGGCGTTTGGCCCGCTCACGTGCAACCCCGGCGTCATCCGCGTGGTGGATGGCTACATTGAGCAGGTCATCGACGTGCGCTTCCCCGATAGCACCAGTGCCGATACCATCTGCGAGCAGCTCGAGCCGCTCGTGGGCCGCTTTGGCGTGACGTATCGCGTGGGTCGCGCAAAGGTGCCGTTCTCGGTGTCTGCCGACGATCCGGCCGTGAAGGCGCTTATCGATACCTATAACGAGTTTACGGGCAAGCATGCCGAGCCCTTTGCCATGGGCGGCGGCACGTATGCGCGCAACTTTGCCCGCGCCGTCTCGTTTGGCCCCGAAGAGACCGGCCTGGAGCTGCCCGCGTGGGGCGGCCAGATGCACGGCCCCAATGAGTGCGCCAACGAGGAACAGCTTAAACAGGCGCTCAAGATCTATATTGTTGCGATCCTCCGTTTGAATGAATTAGAGCTTTAAGGTCTCGCGGTTTCCCAATCTAAGTTGCGGTGGAATAGTTCCTAGAATGGGCCATTTGATGGCCAAGCAGGAACTATTTCACCGCAACTTTGTTTTTATTGGTGTAAAAGGCGGGTCATGCTTGGGGGCGGGCTTGTTATTCGTTTGTAAAGC